>URZD01000005.1 GCA_900552305.1 uncultured Eubacteriales bacterium | reverse complement strand
CGGCGGCAACGCGGACGCTCCGAACGAAAACCAATCAAAGGAGGGAAATTAAAATGAAAAACAGCATAAAAATCACATCATTTATACTTTCGCTCATTATGCTTTTCACGGCATTTCTCCCCGCCGCGGTATACGCCGCGGAGCAGGACACCTTATACATCAGGTCGGAAGGCGACCTTGTAAAGCTTGCAAAGCGCTGCTCTCTTGACTCATGGTCGGTCGGCAAAACGGTCATTCTTGAAAAAGACATCGACCTATCCAAAAGCAAGTTTAAAAACATCCCCTACTTCTCTGGCGAATTTAACGGAAATATGCACACCATCAAAGGTCTGAAGGTTTCTGACAGCGCCTCTACAAGCGGTTTCTTCCGTTACATTGCGGAAGGCGCGGTCGTATACAACCTTAACCTTGAGGCGGACATCAACCCGCCGGGCAAGCAGGAAAACATCGGCGGTCTGTGCGGAAAAAACTCCGGCACAATCCGCAGCTGTTCCTTTGACGGCAAGGTGGACGGCAAGAACTACGTCGGCGGAATCGCGGGCAGAAATACCTCCGCAGGCAAAATATACAACTGCACCTCAAAGGGTCACGTCTACGGCGAGCATTATACAGGCGGAATCGCGGGCGATAATCTGGGTCAGATTATCGGCTGCAAAAACTACGCATATGTAAACAATATTCCGCATGACGTTTCACTTGATATAGAAAAAATCGACTTTTCCGACATCATCTCCACCGAGAACTTTGCAGACGTAACCGACACCGGCGGCATTGCGGGATATTCGGCGGGAGTCGTTCAGGACTGTAAAAACTACGGCGAAATCGGCTATCAGCACCTCGGCTACAACGTTGGCGGCATTGTCGGCAGACAGGCATACTATCTCAGCGGCTGCGAAAACCACGGCAAGGTATTCGGCCGCAAGGACATCGGCGGTATCTGCGGTCAGACGGAGCCGTTTACCACAATCAAGTATTCGGTAAACTCGATTGCCGCCATCTCGGACGAGATAGACGCACTGCAATCAATCGTTGACCGCGCCACGAACAACGTAAATTCTTCAAGGCTCAGCGTATCGTCAAGGCTTTCGTCCGTCCGCGGCGATGTAAACAATGCAAGTGACGCGGCAAAAGCGATGATGGACGACGCGCAGGACTACTACAACAATACGGCGGACTCAATCCACGACACAATCGCAAGATTTTCATCAACGGCAAACAATATTATGCCGGTTGTACGGGAAATCTCAAACCATGCCGACACGGTAAGCACGCTTATGCGCGAATATCAGAAGTCGTTTGATAACTTTCTTGACACCGTAGACGACATTGACACAAAGGTCATGAAAAAGGCGCTGACAAATATGCGCGACTCGGTTGACGCGTTTGCGGATTCGGCAAAGCTGCTTGCACAGGGCGTTGAAATTATAACCGACAACGTGGGCGACCCGGACGATATTGCCTATGGCTTCGAAAGAATCGACAACGGAATCCGCGGCATGAAGAAGGCAATGGACGGCATTTCCGGCGCGACAGATACGTTAAAAAAGGAAATACAGAAAATTATCGGAACAATCGCGGGCGGAAACCGCCCCGACCGAGAGCAGCTCCTTGCGTTGTTCAAAGCATTTGCGGGTGTTATTACGTCAATGAAGGACAGCTCCGACGAGTTCTCCTCCGCATATACGGAAATTCTCAAGGGTATCGAGGTACTCAAACGAAATTTTGACTACACCAATCTTCATAACATAATTAACGGCTTTTCAAGAATGGGCAAGGGTCTGCGCAAAATGAGCACGGGTTTTGCATACCTCAAAGCGTTCGCGGACAATATGCTTGACGCGTGGGATGACGTGGAAAACTCCATTAACACTCTTAAAGATACCGTAAACGAAGCGCAGGCGACCACCGACAAGCTGCTCGGCTGCATAGACGATATTTCCGGCTGTACAGACAGAATAATCGATATACTTGACGATTTCATCGCACAACCGACACTCACGGTTGACAGGATAAGCGACAGCTTTATCGATAACAAAAACAAGCTCTCCGACTCGCTTTCATCACTTTCCGACGCTATACTTGACGTAAAGGATATACTTGACGATGCGGGAAACACGGCGCACGGCGACCTGACCTCGGCTTCCGACCAGATGTTCAGGATTTTTGACCGTATCACTGCCGCGGTTGACGAGATGGAGAACAAGGGCAAGGACCCCAAGAACTATTATGAGGACTTATCCGACATGGACGTTTCGCAGCAAATCCACGGCAAGGTTTCGGACTGCGTAAACTACGGCGAGGTAAACGGCGACCTTAACGTCGGCGGCGTTGCCGGCTCTATGGCTATCGAATACGACTTTGACCCGGAGGACGACGCGGCAAAGGACGGTAAAAAATCGCTCAACTTTATATATACCACAAAATCCATTGTGGCAAACTGCAAAAGCTACGGAATAACCGAGGCGCGGAAGGATAATGTCGGCGCGGTTGTCGGCAAAGCCGACCTGGGTCTGATTACCGACAATATCGGCTGCGGTCAGGCTAAAAGCAGTACAGGCAGCTATGCGGGCGGCGTTGTGGGACACTCCTCCTCCACCGTTCGCAATTCGTACTCCAAGGCAACGGTCAGCGCGGAAGCATATGCGGGCGGTATAGCGGGTTTCGGTCATGTAATCCGCTCCTGCGGCGGTCTTGCATACATTACCGACTGTGACGAGTTTGCGGGCGGCATTGCGGGCGATGCCGACAGCGACTACACCGACTGCTACTTTGTAGGCGGCACGGGCGGCGTTGACGGCATAAGTTACGAGGGTAAGGCTCAATCGGTTGACTTCGGCACATTCGCAAACCTTCCAAACCTTCCCAAGGAACTGACATACCTCACTCTGACCTTCCGCACCGAGGACAAAACGGTCGCGGAGGTAAAGGCAGACTACGGCTCATCTCTCGGCAAAAACGATATTCCGGAGGTTCCCGAGGAAAAAGACCGTTACGGAAAATGGGAAAAGGATTCGTTCAAGAATATAACTCATGATGAGATTATATATGCCGAATATATTAACTATGTCGCGTCAATCGAGGGCAAAACGCTCCGCAGCGACAGCCTTCCCGCATTTGTTGCGGAGGGCAGATTCTCCGACAGCGCAACGCTTACCGACACCCGCTCCGGACAGAGCGATACGGAATACTGGACGGTTTCGGTGGACGGCAACTATGCAGACAAAACAACGCTGCACTATCGCCCGGACGGCAACGCAAACAAGCTCAAGCCGCAGATAGAGAAGGACGGAAAATGGGTTGACCTTAAATCCTCCGTTGACGGCAGCAGCCTTGTATTCGACATAACAGACAAAACCGCAAAGCTGCGTTTTGTTCGCAAATCAATCGCCGCCGTAATAGTGATAACCTCGCTTATCGTGCTTGCGTTAATCGCTGTAGCCGCGCTGATTATCTTTAAAACAGGCTTTGGCAAAAAGCTCCGTATCCCGCGCAAACAGGCGGGCAACGCATAATTTTAAAAGTAATATAACAAAGGCTGCCGATGTTATGCACCTGATTTTTCAAGTGTATATTCATCGGCAGCCTTTTCTTTCGCTTAACTAAAACCCTTTTTATTCTGTCAATTTATTTTGCAAACAGTATACCATAAACGTGCCGATATTTCAACCATCATTTTCCGCAGCCGCATATACAAAAGCAGGCGGATTTTTATAAAACCCGCCTGCTTTTGTTTTATGTCATTACTTTAGGATTTCAGGTATACGCCCTTACTTTAAGTTTTCGCGTATACGCATAAATACCGCTGCCGCCTGCGCCCGTGTCGCGTTCGACCTTGGTGCAAAGCTGCCGTCCGCCATGCCCGACATAACCGACTTTTCAGCCGCCCATGCCACTGCGTCCTTTGCATAGTCCGAAACGGTATCGTTATCCGTATACTGCGTACCGCCGTTTACGGTCACGTCATAACCCTTGAACCTTGCATAACGGTAGAGTATAGCAGACATTTGCTCGCGCGTTATGCTGCTATTCGGAGCGAACTCGATTTCCGAAATTCCGTTCACAATGCCGTTGGCACTTGCCCACGCAACAGCCTTTTCATAATAGCTTCCGCCTTCAACATCGCCGAAATTATGACTCGGTGCCTGCGGCTCATTTTCCATGCGGTAAAGAATTGTTACGAACATCGCTCTTGTAACATCGCTGTTCGGAGCAAACTCCGTATCAGACACGCCGTTCATCATGCCGCCATCAAATACATACTTAACCGCGTCATAGAACCAGTCGCCCTTGCCTACATCGTTGAACGGATTCTTCCAATTCTCCGTAACCGTGCCGCCCTTTTCCGTCCACTTTGCATAGAGCGTAAAGCTCTTTGTCACCTTTTCCGAAAAATCGTATCTGTTTTTAAGCTCCTTGTCGGTGTACCAGCCATCAAACTCAAAATTCGCTCTTAATGGCTTTTTCGGCTCGGCAACCGTTTCGTTTTTGCCAACCCGTATACTTCCGATTCTGCTGCCGCCGTTTGTTTCAAACGAAACCGTATAACGCGCGGTTGAGCCGCCTCCGCCGCCGGAGCTACCGCCGGATTTCGTCCAATTGGCGGTTACGGTTACGGCTTTATCCGGCATGGTAAATGTTGTTACTGCCGCCTTGCTGTCTGCAAGCTGCACGCCGCTGTCCGTTGTCCATCCGCTGAAGGTATATCCGCTGCGTTCGCCCGCTTTTATCGTTACCGTTTCACCGTTTGAATACTCTCCGCTGCCCGAAACCTCCGCATAGCTTTCATTCACCGTTACGGTGTTGGAGGTTTTCTTTGTTACAGTAGCCATCTGCGGCGAGGAGGTATTTGCGGCAATATCCTGTGCATACAGCATGATAACGGCGCTTGTTTCGCTTTCATCAAGCTGTCCGGAAACAGCAAAGCTTCCGTCTGCTCCGGCAAGAACCTCTTCATTTTTACCGTATACGATTCTGCTGCCCGCATCCGCCATTCCGGTTATCGTATATTCGCCGTTTTCCTTGTCGGCGTAGAATACGTCGGAGGAAAGCGCCAGTACGGGCGGTTCTTTATCCATATTCACAAGCAGAAATACGCTTGTTACGTCATTGCCGGAAACAGCGTCAACCTTAAACATCAGACTTCCCTCAAATTCAGGAATTGCAAAGGTATTTTCTGTGTTTTCCGTCGGTATTTCTGCATTGGAATCCATTCTTATTACCTTAAACGATGCGCTACTGTCCGAACCGCTTACCGTCAGGGTGTTGTTTCCTCCGCCGACATACGCATGGTAAACGCCGTTTTCATCGGCGGTACACTCGCTGCCGTTAACCGAAAGCGTTATTTCAACAGGCGTATATTTCGGCAGATATTCTCCCGAGGATTCGGTTTCCCTGCTGTAATACTTTCCGTCCCCCGATTTTTTGTATGCGCGAACGCCGATCTTGTAGGTCTTGTTCGGCAACAGGTTCTCGGCAGCAACCGACTCTGCGGAGCTTCCTTCTTCGTTTACGCGGACACCGTTTCCACCTACTGTGAGCGCCATATCTATAGAGGTTGAGCCATCGTCCAAATCATACCCAAAGCCCGTATCTGTCCATGAACCGTCTTTTTCTTCATAAATTCTCACGGCATAGCCGTCAACGCCGTCTACCTTATCCCACGCGGCATTCATAACCTCGTTTCCGACAGCCTTTATGTTCGCAGCCGCGGGAGCGAGCGGCTCGTTTATATTTTTGTATGTAACCTTTGTGTTAAACGGCTGACTGTCAATGGCAATAAACGCTTCCTCCTCTTCTCCGTCGCCGTTTATATCAGCCGGTTTTTTCATCATAAGAAAGGCTGTTACATAATATTCGCCTGTGGGAGCCAGCGCACCCGATGACGGAACCGGAAGCGTAATGTTTGAGGTATCGCCTATTTCCTGCTCGGAAATCAGATAATCCGCTCCGCCCTCTTCGTTTGAAAAATAAGTGCGGATAACATAAGGCGTATTATCTGCGGCATACTTCACCTTACCGGAAAGCTGATTGCCGTTCAGTGTCAGAGCCAATTTCTCGAACGGCTCAACGGAAAACGCCTTCTCATCGGTAAAGGTCAAATTGCCTGCGTCAACGGTATACTTGCCGCCTTCTTTAAGCCGCAGAAGAGCAAGACGATATTTTTTGCCGTCAGCGTTTGTTTTTTCCATATCTGCGATAGTTGTCGCACTGACATCTTCGTTGGGGTTAAACTCATTGTCGTCGGTCATCCAGTCGATATTAAGCTGGGAGCTATTGTCATTGAAAATCTTCAGGTTGTCTTTGATCTGCTCCTCGGTGAGGTTTCCGTCAAAGGCAAGCACGATATACGGCGCTTCGTCTGTGCCGGCGCTCACTGAGATTTCCGCCCGGCTCATGCCGGTGTTTGCAGGCGCAAGGAGTTTCTCCTCAAGCGCCGCCGTAAAGTTCGCACCGCCGTCTTCCGCAAGCAGAGTCACAACCGGCGTCACACCTTTATCCGCCCAGTTCCATTCGGGCATATAGCCGAGTACCTTAAACTCAATATCCCAGCCGCCGCCCTTGCGGAAGTTGGTCTCCACGATCTTCGGCACGAGCACCCATGCCCGGGCGCTGGCGAACCAGCCGCCCACCTCAGCCACCACGCCGAGGTACACATCGACATTTTGGAAGGCTTGCTTCATACCCTCCTCGACGGTGACGTTTCTGATCTGGAATGCCGTCTGACCGCCTACGATGAGATTGATTTTTCCGATATTAAATCCTTTTCCGGCAAAGACGGGGCTACCTTTTGGAATCTGCAATCTGCCTGCAACCGTGCCGTTTGCACCGATTGCAAGATATACATTATCTCTGCTGTCATTCACACCGCCGAAAGCGCCCAATTCAATAGAAGAGTCAAACGTTATAACGTCTATCTGTTTACTCGGCAGATTTAATGCAAGCTCCTTTGAGCCGCCGAAATAAACGCCTTTATATGTATTGCCTCTATAATCGCGTTCCTGTTCGTTTAATTTTAAGGAATAGCCGAAGCTGTCGATTATCTGCGTCGCCGCTCCTGCGCCTACAAGGTTAACATCGGTCGCTTTTAGTGAAATCTCGCTCGGTCCTATGACAATGTTACCTGTTCCCTCTATAAGATGCAGATAGGTTCCCGCAAGCGCGCCTCTCAGCTTTACGGGCGGAATGGCAAAATAATTGCCGTTTATCGTTGCGGCAAGATCCTTAAAGCCTGCGCCGCCGCCGTTAAGCTGCCCTACCGGAACGGGCGGAACAAGGACGATTCCGGGTGACGCTTTTACAAAAAACCATAGCTCGTCCGGAACGAGAGAACCGTTTTTAATGCGTTCAAGAGCAAGAGAAGCCTCGGTTTCAAACAGGTCAAATGCATTCAGTTCAAGACTGAAGGCATACCGTTCCTCACCCTTAAAGGTATTGACCTCACCCTCAACCTTTGCAAGCTCCAACGCCATCATCTTGGCGGTGTCAAAGCCGCCCTTTGCTTTTACGCCGTTAACCTTAAATTCATACGTCTTTTTGCCGCCTGCCGTCTTTTCCGTTAAGCCGTAGCCCAGCTTTTCAAGTGAAAATTCTGCGCCGTCAAATATTGTTTTGAATCCTATTTCGCCGTTGAAAATGAGGTTGCCGCCCATGTCGGCAGACGCCTTTTCCAGCTTTGCCGTTGCATACGGAATATCAACATAAATGATTGCATCGTTTTTGTCCGGCTCAATATCAAATGTAAAGCCTTCTTTTGAAAGTGTGATTTTTAAAGAGCCTTCCGCACCGCCGCTCGGCTGATAAAATTTGAACGAGGGAGCGTTCAGGTGAACGCCGTGCTGCTCGATGCGTCCGTCCTTGTGAATAATCAGCTTTCCGCCGGCATTTTTGTTCCATGTCGCCGTCACGGAAGGAGTGAGCATTGCGGCGCCGTCCGTAAACACAAAGGAAGAGCCGTTTGTGCTTTCATACTCTCCGCCGATTTGCGCAACGGGGGACGAATTGTATTTCTTTTTCAGCTTTTCAAGCGCAGCGTCATCCGAAACGTATTCAACGGTAATTGCGCCGTTTGACTCAAACGCCGCAAGACGCTTTGCGGAAAAGCTTGCCGATATTTCGTCAGGCTTGGTGGGAAGCTCCTCGCTCATCGTTTTCAGATTGCGATAACCCCACAGATACTGCGAACCGATCGACATTTCCGTATTTCCGTCAATGTCAAAGCCGTTATAGCTTCTGCTTTCCACCCATGTAAGAACAGGACAATCGTGTGGCTTCACGGTAACTACCTGCGGCAGACTTACACGCAGCGGAGTATCTCCGCAGTACACAATATCGAACTTATCGTAGTAATCGGACAGACCGACAAACGGATTTGCCCACGGATATGCGTCTGTGTAAATTTCATTAACATAAACGCCGTCTATATCTCCCCACGAGGTATACCCTTTTGGAACGTGCTTCGTTGACATATCATCGATTTTGCCTGTTACAACCGAGCTTTTCGTTGTTTTTTCGCCGCTTTCGGTTACTGTTGTGCGATCCATCTTAATCGCCGGGCCTCCGGGGCTGTTTGCGGTTTCACCGTGACCCATTCCGGTGAAACCGTTTATCACATACCACCACTCAAAGTAAAAATCATGTCCGAATAAAGCATCGCTGTTCATTTGTATATTCCCAACGGTTGTCAAAACGCCCCAAGCTGTTTTATCCTTTTTGTCAAGACATACAAGCTCGTGATAAACCGTTACTTTTGCCGGTATTATTGTGCCGTGCGGAGTTCCGGGAATATCGTACAGACCTATGTCCATGTTGTAGTCTGCCTTAATTGCGGTATTTTTCCCGTTCGGCGTTTCGGACACAAACTCCGCCTTTTGCAGTGTGACAGACGGATAGGTTGTCTTCTTATTTCCTCCGCCGGTATAAACATTAAATTCGCAGCCGGGGGCTTGAAGATCCTGTGTAAAAACCTCGCCTGTTTCCTTTGCGATTGCCCTCGGAACCGTTGCCGTATAGGTTTGATACCGAAAATCGTAGAAATAAAAGCTTATGTAATCGTTTTGCAGAAGAAGCGTTTTTAAGCCGTTTACTTCAAAGGTAAGCGTTTCGTTTTGCTCGGGTGCCGCAAGAATATTCAGCGGCAGTGCGCAAACGATGATGCAAAGTGATAATATCACCGACACTATTTTTTTGCTCATTTTTGATTCCTCCTGTTTTTAATTTTTATACAAATAACGGTAATCGCCGTTGCGGCTATAAAGGTCACAACGGCTGTCAGCACATATCCGCCCATTCCGTCAATCATCAGAATCGCGCCGCAGTAACCGGCAACCGCCGCACTTTTGTAAAGCTCCGGAATGGAACCGATAGAGTACGCCAAAAGACATGACAGTATCACGCACGCCGCCTTGCAGAAAAGCTCGTTTCGCTTTTCTCTCCGCTCTTTAAGAACGGCAGCCTTTAAGATAACGCATTTCATTCTTTCCGCGTTGGCTTTCACAAAAACACCCCCTTTGCTTTTATTGTATATCTTATAGGTGCATGAAAACCAAAATCTCCCCCTTCGGGGAATAAAAATTTTTGTAATAAAAAATCAAGGTGTAAAAGCCGCGCCTTTTACACCTTAAATAACACTAAATATTCAATTTTTTAAACCCCGTTTTCAAAAACATCAGCAGCACAACCGAGGTTATCGGCACGGCATAGCCTATCTGCCGCAGTATGCCGTCTGTTTTCATAAGCATATTAAAAATCGCGTGAAAGGTTATCGTAACGCACAAAAGTCCAAAAATACCCGCCGCCCTCAACGCCGCCGTCCGACGCCCGAACACCTTCAGACCGTAGCCTATCATAAATGCGCAGGTCACGTGCATCGCGCCGGTGGAAAAACCGCGTATGATTAAATATAGTAAATCTCCCGTTCCGTTCTCCAAAAGATAGCAGATATTCTCGAACGTGGCAAAGCCGATTGCAATGTTAAAGATTATCGACGCGCCGTCCTTCGCGCTGACCTCCATGACAACCATACAGAACAAAAGCGGCAGCAGCTTTACCGTTTCCTCTATAACGGGCGAGATTTCCACCACGGTCGCAACCCCCTCCGCATTGTAAAGCGCCGCAAAAAAAGTGTTCAGGTACGCGGATATAATGCAGCAGACAAAGCCGAGTACGCTGAATATGTAATTTCTTCTGTTGTCGCCCTTTGTGCCTATCGCCGCGAGTACGAACGGCGCAGCAAGACATATAAATATATTCTCTATACTATATGACATATTTTATCCTCCCTGCCCTGTGCAAAGGCTATCAGAATAAGCGCCGGATTAAGTATAAACGTATCGGTCAGAAGATACGGACTCAAAAACGTATTGTCAATCCAGAAATATGACGAAATCCACAGTATATATTCCGCCGCATAAAAAAGCAGCGACGCGTAAAAAATCCACGGCGAATCCGCACGTTCTCCGCGCCTTGAAAGGTATATCCCCTTTGCCGCCAAAAAACCGCACACAGCCATTGCCGTACCCATTAAAACATTTTCAAGATAGCTGCCCCGCATACAAAAGAAAATACACATTATAAATGAAAAAAACGGAAAAACCAAAAACAATAATCTTGTCTTAACCCCGCGCCCGTCGTCAGGCAGCCCCGCCGCAAGCCGCATAGCAAGAAAAATATAAGACGCCGTCCAGCTCAGCTCCGAAACAAAAAACACCTGCGGAGCCGAATCGAACAGCACAAGATACAAAACCCAATATGTAAGACCTATTCCAAAGCTGAGATAAAACAACGCGGTCAAAAGCCATTTATAATCCCTCTTTGCAATCGCCTTAAAGCAGGAATAGCTCCCGCAGGCAAAAACGCAGAAAAGCTGTATCGCATTATCTGTCAGCTCCGCCATTGTTCCGCTCCTTCCTTTTTCTGTTCAAAATATCGCACAGCAGCGTTATAAAAATCCCCAAAAGGAATGCCAGCACGCCTACGACAATATACCCGAGGAAACTGTTATTTGCAAAAATACTTGCCGTACCCGCCGCCGCTGTCCGCTCAAATATGCCGAAATCCATATTCCCCACAAACGCCGACACCGCCGCAATAATTACAATACACGCCGCATAGCCTGATACAATCGCCGCCCTGCGTCTTTTCTCGCTGCGCGCTTTCCTTATACCGTCAAGCCGCTTTTCAAGCCGCTCCATTCTCTCACTCGTTGAACGCACCCTTAATCCCCTCCGTTTCAAGCAAAGGTCTGATTTTCTTCTTTCCGAGCTGAAGCAGCTTGTCCACCTGCTTCACGCTCTTGTGCAAAACCGCCGCAACCTCCTTATAGCTCATCCGCTCAATATACACAAGATACATTGCCTCACGCTGCTGCGGCGGCAGCATATCCATACATTTATACATACGGCTGTTTCTTTCCTTTATCCACACCTCGTCCTCAAAGGTATCCTCTACACAAAACTCCGTTTCACGGTCATGGAAAAGAATATACCGCCTTCTTTTACGCAGGAACATCAGCGCGTGATTTCGCGCCGCCTTGTGTATGTAGCTGTTAAAATTATTTTTTACGTTGGGACGTCTGTCGACAAAATACGCAAAAACCTCTATCAGCAAATCCTCCGCGTCATGAATATTCTTGACATATCCGTTGATATAAAGCGTCAGCCTGTCGCCGTACAGCTCCATAAGCTCCTCAAGCGCTCCCCGGTTGCCCGAAAGATAGTCCTTGTAAAGCATATCCGCATCCATTGTTTGTTCCCCTTATTTTATCTGACCTTCCGAAACCTCTTATTATATTCAGTATATCATATATGCCGACAAAAAGCAACGACTGCGTCTTAAATTTTTAATCCCTGCTTTCCACGCGGCAACAAGTCTGCCGCCGCAAAGCTAAGGCTTTTTATAGATTTTTCAAAAAACTGCCGCGGTGGGAATCTTCATCCCCGTCGCGGCAGAAACCGTTAAAATATTTTTTACTTTCCGCATACCTCGTATACGATTTTCAGCATTTCGTCCTTTTGCTCCTGCATTTCCTTTGCCAGGCGGAACTGTGTGCGGCACCTTACAAGGTTGTGGGTCGGGTACGCAGTACCAAAGTATGTATCACCCTCCAAAAAGTCTGTCAGAAAACGCATACCGCACTCCATAGTCATAAGGTATGCGCTGTACGGCAGCAGTTCCTTCTCCTTCTCGGTCATACGGCTGCCCACGGCGTTGCAGAAGCCGTCCGCATACGCGCGGAAAAGCTCTTTGTCAAAGTGTACCTTGTCAATATCCTTTTCGTCCTCCGCCGCAGTGCTTGCGCCGAAACGTATCGCGTCGCCGAAATCGTAAAGCATCGAGCCCGGCATAATCGTGTCAAGGTCGATTACCACTCTTGCCTTTTTGGTGTTCTCGTCAATCAGAATGTTATTCAGCTTTGTGTCGTTATGAGTCACGCGCAGCGGCACGCTGCCGTCCGCGATTCCTTCGGTAATTTTCGCAAAGGTGTCCGCTCTGTCATTTACAAACGCGACCTCTTTCTCGCAGTCCTTCAGCCTGTCCTTTATATTGCCCTCAACAGCCTTTTTAAAGTTTTCGTATCTGTTAGGCGTGTCATGAAAACGGCTTATCGTTTCATGAAGAACAGACGCGTCAAAGCCGGACAGCTTATTCTGGAAATTTCCGAACGCCGCGCCCGCGCTTTTGAAAACGTCCGCATTCTCTACCGTATCGTATGTTATCGTGTCCTCCACCATGTCATATATACGGAAGTAGCCGCCGTCAGACTCCTGCAAAATATCGCCGTCAAGTGTTCTGCGGAAGTTAAGCGTTTCCTCGTTCACGCTCTTTAAATACTCGGTAACGTTGATTATGTTTTCCATAACCTCGCGCGGCTTTTTGAAAACGTTGCTGTTTATCTCCTGAAGAACATATCTGCCCTTATCCGTAGTGATAAGAAACGTCCTGTTTATGTGACCGTTTCCAAATGGGCGGATATCGCTTACCTCGCCCTCAATATCAAATTTTTTTATAACCTTAAATTCCTCTGTAAAGTCCTTCACGGATATATCCTCCAATCGCATTTTTAAGCTCCTGCAAATCCTCGCGGTATGTAATGCCGTACCATTTGTCCTTGTTCTCAAAAACCTTTATTTTAGCAATGCCCTTGTCGCTTGCATTCTTTATAACTGTGGGAATGAAAAATTCGTCCTTCATAAGGTCCGCCTTTTCAAGGAATTCCTTGTACTCCGCGTCAAGCTCGTCAAAAATATCCGGCGTAAGTCCCCACAGGTTCATGGAAACCGGCGTGTCCGCCGCAAGCTTTACCGTCTTTCCGTCCTTTTCACATTCCATTGTCGGAGCAATCTTTGTAATCTCCTCAATCTCCGCAAGATAACCGTTCTTCACCGTGCAAACGCCGCGCGACACCGTACCGTTCGGGCTGAGCGTATTGGAAAGCGCGTATGCCGTCATCGCATAATCGCCGTTTTTCGCACCTCTAAGGTGGCTCGCAATATCAAAGAACGCGTTGCTGCCGTAGTAGTCGTCCGCATTGACAATCGCAAACGGCTCCTTAACCGCGTTGCGGCAGCAGTATATCGCGTGCGCCGTTCCGAACGGCTTTGTCCTGCCTGCAGGCAGACACGCTGTATCCTGAATCACATACTCCGTATCAATCATTTCGGAAATTCTGTTTCCGACCAAATTGATAAAATCCTCCTTCATATCCTCGCGGACAATAAACACAGCCTTGTTGAAGCCTGCCTTCTTCGCGTCAAAAACCGAAAAATCGACTATCGCACGACCGTCCTCCGTAATCGGCTCCGCCTGTTTAAGTCCGCCGAATCGGCTGCCCATTCCCGCAGCCATTACAACCAATGTTATGTCGTTCATTTAACATACCTCGATTTCTGATTATTTCTGTAAATCACAATATTTATATATTATCATTTAATGGCAAAAATGTCAATCGCAAAGCGTAAAATACATTACCACAGTATAAAAATTTTATATCTTTGTGCAAATTATCCATATGTTTTTGTCACAATTTACTGCCTTAATTTTTACAGTCCTTGTAAAAATTTTATATTTACATTCAATCCTTTTTTTGCTATAATGGGTTTTGGGAAGTGAATTTTAATGAATACATCAAAACTAAGCAAAAAAATCTTTAAAAAAATAACCGCAGCGGCGCTCAGTATTGCCGCGGCGGTTTGCCCGCTCTGCGCATATGCCTCTGTCCTCGGTAGTGCGCAGATTAACGGCTATACCGTGCCGATAGGTAATGGCACATACTTCACTCATGCCGCGTTCTACAGCGACCAAAAAGGCGTAGGTCAGCAGACGGAAAATTACATAACCTACTCTCCGGGCAGCGATGTCATTCCGTCAATCACCAACGGCGCTGCGCTTTACGGCAGCACCACCATTTCAAAGGAGACCTCGCGGCTTGAGGCGGCAGGTTTTGACGTTCTTGGCGGCGCGAATGCCGACTATTTCTCATTTCAGACGGGAGTGCCGATGAGCAACGCCATATCCGACGGCAAAATTCTGACCAAGGACGCGTCCGGACAGGACGCAATCGGCATACTGCCGGACGGCAGCGCGTTTATCTCCTACTTCACGCTAACCTCCGTACTGCGGCGCGAGGACGGCAGCGAAACGAATATATACAATATAAACAAATATCGCCAGCCGTACGCAATTTACATGATGACAAGCGACTTTTCCTCCGAGACGCGCAACACCACGCACGGTATTGACGTGATTCTCGGCTCGGTCGAGGGCGAAATGAAAATCGGCACGACCATGACCGCTGTTGTGGAATCCGTGACCGAAAGTTCCTCCTCCGTACCTATTCCTGAGGGGAAAATCATGATTACGGTTGACGCAAACGCCCCCGCGGAATTCCGCGACCCAATCGCGTCCCTTGCGGTCGGCGAAAAGGTCAGCCTTATCTTCAACGTACTCGGCGATGAGCGTTGGTACAACGTCAAAACGGGCATGGGCAGCGTCGGCGGCAGACTTCTCACCAACGGCGAAATCAATCCAAACCTCGCTGCAGGCGCAGCGCCGCGCACCGCAATAGGCGTTAAAGAGGACGGCAGCATTATCCTCTACACCATAGACGGCAGACAGAGCGGCTACAGCTACGGCGTGCAGCTTAAAACCCTTGCCGCACGCATGAAGGAGCTTGGCTGCACCGATGCGCTGAATCTTGACGGCGGCGGCTCGACCTCAATCGTTGCACAGATGCCGGGCGACAGCTCCGCCTCGCTCATGAACATCCCCTCCGAGGGAAGGGAGCGCAATGTATCAACCTTTTTCTACTTTATAAATCAGGCAAAAAAGACGGGTACCGCGGCAAATCTGCATATTTATCCGCTTATGAACTACGTCTTAAAGGGCGCGTCACTTCAGCTTATGGTGAACGCGACCGACTCCGGCTTCTATCCGTGTGATGTGCCGAGTGACGTCACATTCAGCGTGGAGGACGGCAAAAACAGTACAGTTACGCCGGCAGGACTGTTCACCGCGAACGACAGCGGCGCGGTCACGGTCTACGCAAAGTCGGGCGACATTACGGCAAGTATTCCGATAATCTGTCTTGACTCGCCGACCGAAATCCGCATATCCGACAGCAGAAGCGGCGCGGCGGTCAAGTCGCTGACCCTTAACGTCGGCGAAAGCGTACCCATGAGCGCGGAGGCATACGGCGGCTTTAACCGCTTTATCTCCGTACCTGAAAGTTACACCTGGACGGCAGACGAAAGTATCGGTTCCTTTGGCTCGAACGAAACATATTCCAAAGTATTCACCGCGTCCGAAAACTACGGCGCAGCGGGCAATATCTATATCTCCGCAGGAAGTACAACGGTCACAATTCCCGTAAAGATTAACCCTGCCGATTTCAGCGACCCTTCGGTATATCCGACCGTAGAAATGAGCTTTGACGCGGGGATTTTGCGCGGGCGGGTAATTTCCTCATCGGGCAAGGTGGCAAAGGACGGAATAACCCTACGCGTCGACGGCAAAAAATACGATTTTGAGTACAACGCGGAAACTTACGAATTTACCGCCGAGCTGCCGCCCGATGCGAAGAAAATTACTGTATACGCGACGAACGAGCTTGGAATTTCAAACTGCGGTATGCTCTATACGGGGACTGCGGGCGACATACAAAATCCGTTTACCGACACGCGCGGACACTGGGCAGAAAGTATTCTGAGCTATATGTACGACAAAAAAATAGTAAGTGGTGAAAACATTGACGGAGAGCTGCATTTCAATCCTCAAAAGCAGATGACCCGCTCCGAGTTTGCCGTGATGATATGCAATTTTCTCGGCGCTGACACATCGGCGTACGCAAATGTAAATCTGCCGTATTCCGATCTTTCGTCAATACCCGCATGGGCGCTTAACAGCTTTAAAACGCTTTACTCCATGGGGATAGTCAAGGGCAGATATGTAAGCGAAACCGAGAGCTGTGCCGACCCGCTTTCGCCCATAACGCGTGCGGAAGCGTCAACAATAATCGCGCGGACGCTCCCGAAGGGTTTCTACCGCATAAGCATAAACGTCAGCGACAAAGCAGATATTCCCGCATGGGCGGAGGACGGCATAAACGTGCTTATGAAGCTCGGCGCAATCAACGGCTACTCTGACGGCAGACTGCTGCCGCTCGGCAAAATGACAAAGGCGGAGGCTGCAAAAATTCTGTACTCCATACTCTGATTTTGGCAGAAATCAAATGAACGAAAAAACGTTACCGCGGGCATTGGCTCACGGTAACGTTTTTTTGAATTTCAGAATACCGGTTAAAATCTCTTGCTCCGGCATATCTGCGGCGCGATACCTGCCGCAGATATGCAAAACGCCCCCGCCTCGAAGAAGGCGGGGGCGTTCATCTCATCTTATTTCCAACCAAATGTTGCAAGACCGTATATATACAGAAGAATAATTATCACAGGAATCACATATGTGAAAATCGGACGCATCCAGTCCTTAACCTTCAGACCCTTGCCCTCGTTTGCCTCTGCCTTAAACGCCTGCCAACCCCAGCCGTAACGCTTGTTGCAGCAGAACAGCGCAATTATCAGCGAGCCGAGCGGCAGCAGGTTTGTGCTTACGATAAAGTCCCAGAAATCAAGCCACGCACTGCCCTTAGCAAACGGAACAAATCCCGAAAACATACTGTAGCCGAGCGCGGTTGTCAGTGACAGCAAAAAGATGCCGATTCCGCATATAAGGCACGCCTTGGGTCTGCCCCAGCCGGTCATTTCACGCACACAGGCAACTATGTTCTCGCACACTGCAAGCACTGTCGAGAGTGACGCAAACACCATAAACAAAAAGAACAGCGCACCCCACCAGCGACCGCCCGCCATGTGGTCAAATACGGTCGCCATAGTGTCAAACAAAAGGCTCGGTCCCGCGTTTACCTCAACGCCGAACGTAAAGCACGCCGGAAAGATAATCAGACCGGAAACTACCGCGACAAACGTGTCAAGAAGTACGATATTCAGCGATTCGCTGAGCAGTGAGTGATCCTTGTCAATATAGCTGCCGAAAATCGCCATTGCGCCGATACCCAGACTAAGCGTAAAGAACGCCTGATTCATCGCGCCGACAATGACGTTTCCGTTTATCTTTGATATGTCGGGAACGAGGTAGAACTTTAAGCCTTCCTTCGCGCCGTCAAGCATTCCGCTGTGAACGGCAAGAACTATCATCAGTACAAACAGAATAAGCATCATATATTTGGTCACGCGCTCCAGACCGCCCTGCAAATTAAAGCAGAGTATACCAAACCCCAAAGCCACCGCGACCGCAAGGTATGTTACGTTAAGCGCGGGATTTGTAATCATTGCGCCAAAGCTGATTTCCGAATTTGTTCCCGTAAGAAATTTTACAAAATAGCAAATCATCCAGCCGCAGACAACCGTATAAAACGCCATAAGGCAAACATTTCCCAAAAGCGCCGCATATCCGTGTATATGCCATTTTGTACCGGGTTTTTCAAGCTTTTGATACATCCGCACAGGACTTGCCTGCGACGCACGGCCGAGCGAAAACTCCATTGCCATTACCGGAATACCCAATATAACAAGGCATATCAGATAAATCAAAACAAAAATACCGCCGCCGTACTGTCCGCACATCCACGGGAACTTCCATACGTTGCCGCAGCCGATAGCGCACCCCGCCGAGATGAGAATAAAGCCCAATCTTGAGCCAAGCTTTTCACGTTCCATAACCACAAATTCCCCTTAATTCTCTTTCATATGTAATTTTAATTTAGCCGGATTTTCGTTCCTTCGGGCAGCGCCAAAGCCGATACTCCCGAAGCTCCATGCGCCTGTTCAGGGTCGGACAACCCGATATGCGCAACAAGGCTTTACGCCTCGGCTATCCCTTTTTTCTCGTCATATGCGTAAATCATTTTAAGCACAAGCGGCGTTGCGATTGACGAAATAATAATCAGCAGAATTACCGCCGTAAAATATATCGGCTCCAAAAGTCCCGCCGACAGTCCCTTTTGCGAAACTATGAGCGCCAC
This sequence comes from uncultured Eubacteriales bacterium, assembly GCA_900552305.1. Classification (GTDB taxonomy): domain Bacteria; phylum Bacillota; class Clostridia; order Monoglobales; family Monoglobaceae; genus UMGS1494. The sequence continues at coordinate 4,313 of URZD01000005.1, read as the reverse complement.
CTCGCCGCGGGTCATCATTCCCACGCCGATTTTCAGCGAATCTTCGGTACGAAAGCCGCATATCCTTGCCATAAGTCCGCAGCCGATTATCTTTGCAATAAGCGCAACCGCCACAAACGCAAGCGAAAACCACAAAAGCGCCGGGTTAAACGAATCTATGCTTGTTTTAAGTCCTATACTTGCAAAAAACAGCGGCCCGAAAATCATGTACGAATTTATGTCCATTTTCTCCGCTATGTACTCCGAGTCCCTTATACTGCAAAGGATTATACCCGCAACATACGCGCCCGTGATGTCCGCTATGCCGAAGTATTTTTCCGCTATGTATGCCATTGCAAAGCACAGCACAAGACCCAGAATCGGCACCCTGCGCGTATGACGGTACTTTACGTCAAACATTTTGAACAGCTTGTAAATAGCAATGCCGCCGACAAGGGCAAAGACAATGAACAAAAGCGTTCTTATCACAACTCCCGCCGGGTTTACGTCCGGCGACTTAAAGCCGATAACAAACGTAAGAACCATTATACCGATAACGTCATCGATTATCGCCGCGCTCATTATTGTCGTGCCGACCCGCCCCTTCAGCTTTCCAAGCTCACGCAGAGCCTGAACGGTAATGCTGACCGAGGTTGCCGTCATAATCGTTCCTATGAATACCGCCTTGTAAAAGCCCTCGCTGCCCCACGGCTGAACTCCGTAAAAACCCATATAAAGCAGCGCGCCGCCAACCAGAGGTACAAACACGCCCATACACGCCACCAAAAACGCTATTGGACCGGTTTTCATAAGCTCCTTCAAATCGGTTTCAAGACCCGCGGAAAACATTATGATTACCACGCCTATCTCCGCCATTTGCGAAAGAAAGTCGGTCTGGCTTACCAGTCCGAGAATTGACGGACCTATTATCAGTCCCGCTATAATCTCGCCGACAACCTGCGGTGCTTTTACCTTTCTTGCCAAAATTCCGAACGCCTTTGCAGCGATAAGTATTATCGCTATGTCCCTAAAAACCGTATACGCTTCCATTGTCTCCCGCCTCTTGAATAAAATATAATTTTTCTATCGGTTAAAATACCAAATATAAAAAAAAAAACAAGCCTATGCACAAATACTTTGCGATTCCGACAAACAGTGAAATCCAGCAAAACATCCGCGTTTTCTCGGAGTATTCCCTTGCCTTGTCAACACTTCCCGCGGCAAGCTCGGTCTGCGTCATGCCGGAAAATATAATCGATACGATACCAAACGCAGCGCTTCCGAAAACCGTCAGCAGTATTGCCCTTATCATGTATGTCTGTACCGGCTTTTTAACCTCCGCAGCCTTAGGCTGCTCCGCCTGTGACGCCGTGCCCGCCGTCTGAGTCGTTTCCTCGTCTGCCGACTGTACAGTCGTATCTGTCGCATTTACCGAATCCTTAACATCGGCTGTGTCCGCTGCACGAACTTCGTCAGCCGCGCCGTACGCAGCGGCATTTTCGGCTGAGTCCGCAGCATATCCGGCTGTGTCAGAAGTCACGTCCGCGCCGTTTTCCGCGGTATATCCCACCGCCGTGTTCTCTGCCGCGTTCGCCGCATCGGTATTTGCCGTTCTTTCCTTAATGTGATTGGGTATCAGTCCGAAATCGTAGCCGCAATTTATACAACGACCTCCCCGCGCATCATTTAACGCACCGCATTTTGGACAAAACATATGTCTCATATCCTTTCTCATTTTTTGTTAGCAGAGCAAAAATAAGATTTGTTGATTACATAACCCTTCCACCTTCTCTATAATTCGACACAAATTCCTTTTTTCCTTCTTTTTCAAAATATTTTTATTATATAATAAGAAGGGATTTCGAATTTTATCCGAAACCCCGCTGCGCAAAAACTGAAATCCTACCTCACTTTTCCGTTATCTACGCCTTATCCGCCGCCGATAAGCCTTTCGCGCATTATCCCCAAAGCCTTTTTCTCGATTCTTGACACCTGCACCTGTGAAATTCCGAGCATTTCCGCAATCGCGCTCTGCGTTTTTTGCTTGTAATACCTTAGTATTATCACGCGGCGTTCCCTTTCGTCAAACTCCGATATAAGCCGCCGCACAAGGATTCGGTTTACAATCTCGTTTTCGTAATCCGTCTTACATTCAAGCCTGTCCACAAGCGCCTTGCCGCCCTGCGTGTCGCCTGTCGGTGCGGCGTCTATCGACTCCGGGCGCGCGCCCGCCTCCATTGCTGCCGCAAGCTCCTCCGCCGACACGCCGAGCCTTTTCGCAATCTCCTTAACGGTCGGCTCCGCGCCGCTTTCGCGTATCATCGCTTCCTTTACGCCAAGCGCGCGGATTGCAAGCTCCTTTATACTGCGGCTTACCTTTATCATTCCGTCATCACGTATAAAACGCTTTATCTCGCCCATTATCATCGGCACGGCATAGGTCGAAAACCGTACCCCAAAGCTCATGTCAAACTTACGCACCGCCTTTATCAGACCTATGCAGCCTATCTGAAACAGGTCCTCTGCCTCGTAACCTCTGCCCAAAAACCGCCGTGCCACGCTCCACACAAGTCCCGTGTTTTCCTCGATAAGACCCGCCTGTGCCTCCTCATCGCCGTTTCTTGCCGCTTCCAGTCGTGCGTCAAGGCTTTCGTTATATTCCTTTGTATTCTTCGCCGCACCAGATGCAACGCCTTCCGATATTTCCGTGCCGTCTGCGGCTGACGTGTCCGCTGTTTTTACGTTGTATGTCTTGTCACGCACATAAGCACCTCCCATGTCAGACTGCTATGCGTTTTTTCATCTTTACGGTCGTTCCCTCGCCAACGCCGGAGATTACCTCCAAATCGTCCATAAACGTCTGCATTACCGTAAAGCCCATGCCGCTGCGCTCGCTGTCGGGCCGTGAGGTATAAAGCGGCTGCATTGCCTGTGCTATGTTCTCAATTCCCACGCCGCTGTCGCTTACCTCCAGCTCTATGGAATCGCCGATTATTCGGCAGACAACCGTCACAACCCCCTTCATATCCGCATATCCGTGTACAATGGCGTTTGTCACCGCCTCGCTCACCGCCGTCTTTATGTCAGCCAATTCCTCCACGCTCAGGTCAAGCTGCACCGCAAACGCCGCAACCGCCGCCCTCACAAAAGACTCGTTGCAGCTTTTTGCCGGCACCTCAAGTCTCATATAGTTTTCCATTTTTCTTCCTCCTTTGTTACTCTTTTCATTTGTTTCGCCTTAAATCAGACCTGTAAAATGCTTCCCCGTGCCTTTCGGTCAATGACTGCAATCCATTATCTTTTTAAGTCCCGACACCTCCAAAACCTTGTCAACCTGCGGTTTTACGCGTATAATCATCACCTTGCCGCCGCGCGCCTGAATCTGCTTATACCTCCCGATTATGACTCCGATTCCCGAGCTGTCCATAAACGTCACGCCGTCAAAATCCAAAACAAGGTTGACGATGTTCCGCATATTTATCGCGCGGTCAGCCTCCTCTTTCAGCTCCGGCGCACTGTGGTGGTCTATTTCGCCCGCCAGCTTTACTACCAGGGTTGTTCCTATGCACTCCGTTTTTATATCCATCGCTTTCTCCTATCCTTTCCGTGCCGAAAAGCACCATATTAGCCTTATAAACTTTTCCGCGGCTGTCACCGTTCCCGCGGCGTACCGTTTTTCCCGCCCGCGGAAGTGCCGCAGCCGCAATTACTCAAATCACTTACCTCCGTTTCTTCTTCTCTTTTCTTTTGTGCATATCTTTTCATACATATCCTTCTTTAATTTACATTTTTTCCCTGCTTAAATTTAAAGAAGCGTCCGCCAAAAGGCGCAAAAAAAATACAGCCGATAACAATTATCGACTGTATTTTCAAATTTTAAACAAAATCGGATTAAAAACCGCATAAAGCAGCGATTTCAAAAAGGCTTTGATTTTTTAATCACGGGGAATATCGTTTTCAACTTCCGTATTCTTATTTCCCCAAAATCCCGCTTTTGAAAATCGGATTACGCTTTCGCAAAACGCGCGGTACGCGCGCCCCGTCTGCAATGGGTTTACATTTTGGCAATGCTCTCCAGTACCTTTTCAAGCATCGCGCGGTACTTTTCACCCTTTTTGCGTTCTTCCTCCACCACATGAGCGGGAGCCTTGTCGGTAAAACCCTTGTTTGAGAGCTTGCCTTCAACTCGTTTTATCTCGCCCTCAAGCTTTGCTTTCTCCTTATTCAGGCGTTCAAGCTCCTTTTCCTTATCAACCAGCTCGTCAAGCGGCAGGAGCATTTCCGCCCTGTCAACAACGACCGAAACCGAATTTTCGGGAGCCGCCGACTTATCG
>URZD01000004.1 GCA_900552305.1 uncultured Eubacteriales bacterium | reverse complement strand
ATGACGGGAGTTTCGGTTTTTTACCGAAAGTGAAATCAGAGTTTATCAAGGAGGAAAAGCCATGTCAACGGCTGATGTCGGAATTTATATTCATATTCCGTTTTGCGTTCACAAATGCAACTACTGCGACTTTAATTCCTACGCGGGCATGGAGGATACGATTGAAGCGTATTTTGGCGCGCTCATACGCGAAATACGGACATTTTCACGCACGCGCAGGCTGAGCGCGGATACGGTATACCTCGGCGGCGGAACGCCGAGCTGTGTTGATACAAAATATATAGCCGCCGTGCTTGACGAAATTTTTTCTTCCTTTAATATAAGGAAGAAATCCGAAATATCCATGGAGTGTAACCCCGGTACGGTGACGGGGCGCGAGCTTTCCGTACTGCGCGGCGCGGGAATAAACAGGCTTAGTATAGGACTTCAGTCAACGGACGACAAAATGCTTGCCGCACTCGGCAGAATACATTCGCTGCGCAATTTTGAGGACTGTTTTTCGGCGGCACGCGGCGCGGGGTTTGACAATATTTCCGCCGACCTTATGTACGGACTGCCGAATCAGACGGCGGAGCACTGGCACAAAACTCTTGAACGTGCGGCAGCCTTCGGTGCGGAGCATCTTTCGTGCTACTCGCTTAAAATCGAGGAGGGAACACCGTTTTATACCATGGGAGTTGCCGTGCCCGATGACGATACCGTTGCCGATATGTATGCCGATTGTGTGGAATTTCTCGGCGGACGCGGCTATGCGCGCTACGAGATTTCAAATTTTGCAAAGTCCGGTTTTGAGTCGCGGCATAACCTTAAATACTGGCGTTGTGACGATTTTATCGGCTTCGGCGCGGGAGCGTATTCGTGCATGAACGGCAGCCGCTTTTCAAATATCGGGAACGTGGATGGCTATATCCGCTCGGTAAATTCAAAAGGCAACGCGGCCGAAAATACCTCTGTGCTTGAAAAATCCGATCGCATGAGCGAATTTGTTTTCCTCGGTCTGCGCTGCGAAAAGGGAATAGACGTACGCGAATTTGCCCGCCGTTTCGGCTGCGACATTTTTGATGTATACGGCGAGCCGCTTAAAAAGTATATAAAGCTCGGTTTTATAATACATGATGACCCGACTTTACGCCTTTCTCATGACGCTTTTTTTGTCAGCAACACTATACTTGCGGATTTTGTATAGCGGGCGGCTGTGCGTATTCGGAGCTTTACGCCCGCTATCCGTTTCTTTAAAAATTAACAAAATTTTTTTTGTATTTTTGTATTTTTTTTGCATATTACTATTGACAAATACTTTTTGCGGTGCTATATTATAAATAACAGTTAGCACTCTATAAGGTTGAGTGCTAACAAAACTGAAAAGGAGGTTTGGAAATGGCATTGGATGACAGAAAGAAGCAGATTCTTCAGGCGATAGTCGAGGACTATATCAGCACTGCGGAGCCGGTCGGCTCGCGGAGCATCTCCAAAAAGCCGGAACTGAACCTCAGCGCAGCAACGATACGCAACGAGATGGGAGATTTGGAGGACATGGGGTTGCTTGTGCAGCCGCACACCTCGGCGGGACGCGTTCCGTCAACCGGAGGGTATCGGATGTATGTTGATTCGCTCATGGAAAAATATGAGATGACAGCGGTGGAAATGGAGCAAATCAAACAGGCGGCGTCCATGAAAAAGCAGGAGCTTGAAAAAATCGTCAGGGATGTTGCGGCGGCGTTTTCGGGTCTTTCCGGACTTCCGGTTATAGGGGTTCTGCCCGCGGCGGAAGCGTCGGTTGTCAAAAATCTGAAAATCGTCAGGGTTGATACCTGTGCGGTTATGGTGATTGTTTCCGACAGGTCGGGACTTATAAAGACAAAGCTGCTGCGGCTCAGCGAGGATATTTCGGATGAGTTTGCGGGACAACTTACCGCAATACTGAACGAGAATCTTTCGGGACTGACGCTTTCGGAGATAAACCTCTCAAACATTATGGAGGTGCGCAGTGCAATCGGCGAGAATTTTGAAATCCTCACTTCGGTAATCGAGCTTGTGCATGAGGCTGTTTCGGAGATTGACGAAAGACAGATTTTTATCGACGGACTGCCGAATTTGCTTAATTTCCCGGAGTACAGCAGCGTTGACAAGGTTAAAGAGCTTTTTAAAATTCTTGAAAAGCGCGAAAACCTTACAAAAATCGTAATGGCGGGCGCGCCGGGCGGCGGCACGAAAATACTTATCGGTGACGAGATACCCGTTGAAGGACTGAAGGAAAACAGCGTAATACTTGCACCGTACAGGGCGTTCGGAAATCTTAACGGAGTTTTGGGCGTGTTCGGACCGGCAAGAATGGACTATTCAAAGATTGTTTCGGCTCTGGAGTTTTTCACAAACCAGCTGAGCAGCGTTCTTACACAGGATTTCGGCTCAAAGCAGAAACTAATCGGCAAAGGAGATGACAGTGATGTCTAAGGAAACGAAAAAGGAAAAGGATGAAATAATAGAGGAAACAACAGAGGACACGGCGGCGGAGAATACCGAAGAAACCGCGGAAGGCGAAACCGGGGCAACAGCCGAGGTGGAGGCGGAAACCGAGGCAATCCGCGCGGAGCTTGACCGCATGAAGGATAAAATGATGCGCCACGCGGCGGAGTTTGACAACTACAAAAAGCGTACCGCAAAGGAGCGTGAGGATTTATACGCTACAGCGGTTTGCGACACCGTGGAGAAAATCCTCCCGGTCAAGGATAACCTTGAACGTGCAATAGCGGCGGCGGAAAGCGCTGACGGCACAGACGGCGCGGAGACAACAATGGCTGACGGCGTAAAAATGATACTCAAACAGCTTGACGAGGTGCTGACGGCTCTCGGCGTTGAGGAGATAAAGGCGGTCGGCGAACAGTTCGACCCAGAAAAGCACAACGCGGTAATGCACGAGGAAAACGACAGCTGCGGCGAGAACACAATCACCGAGGAGTTTATGAAGGGTTACACCTGCAAGGACAGGGTTGTCCGCCACTCAATGGTTAAGGTTGCAAATTAAAGCGTTCTGCTTTAAATATAAATTTGATAAAGATATATGAAAGGATTGATTATATTATGGGAAAGATTATAGGTATTGACTTGGGTACTACAAATTCATGTGTTGCCGTAATGGAAGGCGGCGAGCCTACCGTTATAGCAAACCCGGAGGGTGCAAGAACCACACCGTCCGTTGTTGCATTCACAAAGACAGGCGAAAGACTTGTCGGTCAGGTTGCAAAAAGACAGGCAATAACAAACCCGAACACGATTATTTCAATTAAGCGTGAGATGGGTACAGATTACAAAGCGAACATTGACGGCAAGCTCTACACTCCGCAGGAGATTTCGGCTATGATTCTTCAAAAGCTGAAGGCTGACGCGGAAAGCTACCTCGGCGAGCCTGTTACACAGGCGGTTATCACCGTTCCGGCATATTTCAGTGACGCACAGCGTCAGGCAACAAAGGACGCGGGCAAAATCGCGGGTCTGGACGTTTTGAGAATTATCAACGAGCCGACAGCCGCAGCTCTTGCTTACGGTCTTGACAAGGACAACGACCAAAAGATTATGGTATACGACCTCGGCGGCGGTACATTCGATGTATCGATACTTGAAATCGGCGACGGCGTATTTGAAGTTCTTGCAACAAGCGGTAACAACCGTCTCGGCGGTGATGACTTCGACCAGAAGATTATAGATTACCTCATTGCCGAGTTCAAGAAGGACAACGGCATTGACCTTTCGACAGACAAAATGGCGCTGCAAAGACTTAAAGAGGCGGCAGAGAAGGCGAAAATCGAGCTTTCGGGCGTTATGTCAACAAACATCAACCTGCCGTTTATCACGGCTGACGCAACAGGTCCGAAGCACCTTGACGTAACTCTTACACGTCAGAAATTCAACGAGCTGACGGCTGACCTTGTTGAAAAGACAATGGTTCCGACCCAGAATGCGCTCAGTGACGCGGGAATTACTCCGGCTGATATTGACAAAGTTCTGCTTGTCGGCGGTTCTTCAAGAATACCGGCTGTTCAGGAGGCTGTTCAAAGACTTATCGGCAAGGAGCCGCATAAGGGAATCAACCCGGACGAGTGCGTTGCAATCGGCGCGTGCATCCAGGCGGGCGTTCTGTCCGGCGATGTTGAGGATCTTGTACTCCTTGACGTAACTCCGCTTTCACTCGGTATCGAGACAATGGGCGGCGTATTCACAAAGATTATAGACAGAAACACAACGATTCCGACAAAGAAGAGCCAGGTATTCTCAACGGCTGCGGACGGACAGACAAGCGTTGAGGTACACGTACTCCAGGGCGAGCGTGAAATGGCGGCTTACAACAAGACTCTCGGACGTTTCAGCCTTACCAATATCCCGCCGGCTCCGCGCGGTGTTCCGCAGATTGAGGTTTCGTTCGATATTGACGCAAACGGTATCGTTCATGTTACCGCAAAGGATATGGGCACGGGAAATCAGCAGGATATAACGATTACTTCAAGCTCCAACCTCTCCGATGAGGACATCGAAAAGGCTGTTAAGGAAGCGGAGAAGTTCGCGGCAGAGGACAAGAAGAAGAAGGAAGAGGTTGACGCGCGCAACAGTGCGGACAACATCGTTTACCAGACCGAAAAGACTCTGAACGACCTTGGCGATAAGATTACAGCCGATGAAAAGGCGGGAATACAGGCGGAGGTTGACAAGCTGAAGGAAATGCTTAAAGCAACCGAGCTTGACACCGAGGCGGTTAAGGCGCAGACCGAGGCTGTTTCAAAGAAATTCTATGACATTTCATCAAAGCTCTATGCCGACGCGGCGCAGGCACAGCAGGCTGCGGGTCAGCAGGCGGGCAACCCCGGCGGCGCAGCGGGAAACGCGGGCGGCGCACAGCAGGACGACAACGTAGTTGACGCGGATTACAAGGTTGTTGATGACGACAACAAATAATAATGTCGGAGACAGACCGTGCGGCAGAGAGCGCGGTGGGGGCGGATTTGCCCCCGCTTTGCGGTGATTTGCGCGGGGTCTGTCCCCGTTTGCGTATATTATAAAAATTAGGTGATTTATTTTGGCTGAAAAAAGAGACTATTATGAAGTGCTGGGCGTTGACAAAAGCGCGTCGGCAGATGAAATAAAGAAAGCGTACAGAAAGCTTGCAAAGAAATATCACCCCGACCTTAACCCGGGCGACAAGGCTAAAGTAGCGGAAGAGAAGTTCAAGGAAGCGTCCGAGGCATACGAGGTTCTGAGCAATCCCGAAAAAAAGCAGCGCTATGACCAGTTCGGTCATGCGGGCGTTGACCCGCAGGCGGCGGGCGGCGGCTACGGCGGCAACCCGTTCGGCGGCGGCTTCGGCGGTCAGTCACGGCGCAATCCAAACGCTCCGCAAAAGGGGCGCGATCTTCGCTATAACATTGACCTGACCTTTGAACAGGCGTGCTTTGGCTGCGAGATAGAGCTTAACGTATCGAGAATGGAAAAGTGCGATACCTGCGGCGGCAGCGGCGCGGCGGGGGGGGCTGCTCCGGTTACCTGCGGCGTGTGCCACGGCACGGGTCAGATTAAGACGGTTCAGCGGACAATGCTCGGAAATATGCAGAGCGTTCGCACCTGTGACACCTGCGGCGGTACGGGTAAGGTAATAAAGAATCCGTGCAAGAGCTGCCGCGGTACGGGAGCGGTGCGCAAGGCTCGCAAGATTAAGGTTAAAATTCCCGCGGGAATCGACAATGACCAGATTATTTCCGTAGCCGGTCAGGCGGATGTGGGCAAGAACGGCGGTCCGAACGGCGATTTGCTTGTTGTAACGCACATCAAAAAGCATAAGCTGTTTACAAGACAGGGCTACGATATAATATGCGACCTTCCAATTACGTTTGTGGAGGCGGCTCTCGGTGCGGAGGTACAGGTTCCGACAATAGACGGCAAGGTTACCTATAACGTGCCGGAGGGAACTCAGACGGGAACCGTGTTCAGACTGCGCGGCAAGGGCGTTCCAAAGCTGCACGGCAACGGCGCGCGCGGTGACCAGTATGTGAAAATCAATATTGAGATTCCGAAAAATCTTTCGGAGAAACAGAAGGATATTCTGCGCCAGTTCGGCGAAACGGTCGAGCCTGCGAAGTATCACGACAGAAAGAGTTTCTTTGATAAGATGAAGGATTTGTTTAAATAAACGCAGGGATGCGAAAACCGTACAGATGTTTTGAAATATTTTCGGACGTACGGTTTTTGCACCCCTTTTGCCGTAAAATACAGAAAGGTAAATGAGTTATGGATTGGATTCAGGTAAAAATAACTACCGTTAACGAGGGTATAGAGCCGCTCTGCGGCGCACTGTACGAAATGGGAATAAGCGGTCTGGAGATAAGCGACAGCGAGGATTTTAAGGAGTTTCTTGAAAACAACCGCAAATACTGGGACTATGTGGACGAGGAGCTTGAACGGCTGAAAACAGCCGACTCGTGCATAACGCTATACCTCAGCCGCGACGCGGACGGAATGGACACACTTTCGGCGATAAGGCGGCGTTTGGCAGAGCTGAAGGAGTCGGAGGACGGCGCCGGCTTAGGCTCGCTTGAACTGCATATCGAGAACGTGAAGGACGAGGACTGGTCGGAAAACTGGAAACAGTATTTCAAGCCCCTTGAAATCGGAGAAAAAGTTCTTATCGTTCCCGAGTGGGAGCGCGAGAACGTGCATGATACGGAACGCACGCAGTTTATAATCAATCCGGGCATGAGCTTTGGCACAGGCTCGCATCAGAGCACGCGTATGTGTATCGAGGAAATCGAGAAAAACATAAAAGGCGGCGATACCGTGCTTGACCTCGGCTGCGGCTCGGGGATTCTGTCGGTTATTGCGCTGCTGCTCGGCGCGAGTGACGCGACAGCTGTGGACATTGACCCGATGGCGGTTGAGGTTGCATATTCAAACCTCGCGCTTAACGGATTGCCTAAGGAAATTTATCACGGCTATGCGGGCGATATTACGACTGACAAGGCTCTTTATGCAGAGCTTAAAAAGCGGAAATATGATATTGTGCTTGCGAATATTGTCGCGGACGTTATAATTTCGCTTTCGTCATTCGTAAAGGATTTTATGAAGGATACAAGCGTGTTTATCTGTTCGGGAATCATAATCGACCGTAAGGACGAGGTGGTTGACGCGCTCAAGGCTGCGGGACTTCACGTTTCGGAGGTGCGCGAGATGGGCGAGTGGGCGGCTGCGGTTTGCCGAAAAAAATAAGAGATTTTGAACAGTATACTTGAAATGAAATTGTGTTTTTAAAATAACATAAAGGAGAAAATTAAAATGTTAAAACAGTACATAAAGGATAACTGGGACAGTTGTATACGGTTTTCGCCGAAGGATGACGGAACGCTTATAGGACTTCCCAAGCCGTATATCGTGCCGAGTCCCGCGGACTGCTTTCAGGAGATGTATTACTGGGACACCTTCTTTACCTGTAAGGGACTTATACTTTCTGACAGGGCGGAGGTTGCGCGCGACTGTTGCGAGGATATGATGTTCCTTATTGAAAAATACGGATTTATGCCGAACGGCAGCAGGACGTTCTATCTTACACGCTCGCAGCCGCCGTTTCTTTCGATGATGGTTATGGATGTTTACAATGTCTATAAGGATAAGGAATGGCTTAGAAAGGCGTACGAAACGCTGAAAAAGGAATATAAATTCTGGATGACGCGGCGTATAACCGAAATCGGACTGAATCAATACGGCTGCGACATGAATGACGAGATCGACGTTGATGAAAATTACAAGTACACCTGTTCGCGCCTTGAATATGAGGTGCCGACCGATGACAAGCACAGGTTTGCGCGGAATTTTATTGCGGACTGCGAGAGCGGCTGGGACTTTAACCCGAGAACGGAAATGCAGCAGGACCGGTATATATACGTTGATTTAAACAGTAACCTTTATATCTATGAGAAAAACTTTGCCGAGATGTCGGAAATCCTCGGAACGGGCGAAACCGAAAAATGGAATTCGGCAGCGGAAAACCGCCGTGAGCTTATGGATAAATATCTGTGGAACGGCGAAGCGTTTATGGATTATAATTTTATTCAAAAGCATTTTTCACCGGTGTTCTCGGTTGCGTCATTCTATCCGCTTTGGGCGGGCGTTGCGACAGCGGAACAGGCAAAAACGACGGTTGCAAAGCTGTCGGCTTTGGAAAACGAGTACGGAATTTCAACCTGTGAGAAAAACGAAAGTCCCGCGACATACCAGTGGGATTGGCCCAACGGCTGGGCGCCGCTGCACTATATCACTGTTCGCGCGCTTGACCGATTCGGATTCACCGAGGACGCAAAGCGCATTGCGGAGAAATATACAAAGACGACAGAGGCGCTTTTCGACGAAACGGGCAAGCTGTGGGAGAAGTTTAACACCCTTACAGGCAAGAACGATACAAAGGGCTACGCAAGCAACATAATGCTCGGCTGGACTGCGGGAGTTTATCTGTATCTGATGAATTATCTGGGAAAATAAATATAAGAAGACAGCCTTCGGCATAGAGAATTTAACCTCTGGCGCACGAACGGCTGGTTTTTTTCGATATTGCCCAAATAATATTGTTTATTTTTGAAAAAAGGTGTAATATTAAAAGAAAGGGCGAAAATTTGTTTCTGTCACAGCACGGGCGGACGCGAAAACTATAAGTATGAGGTGAGTCGTCCGTTCATGTACAAAAAATTTGCCGATTAAGAACGGCGGAACGGAGATTATTATGAATTGTGAAAACACTTTTGTGTGTACCGCGGTCAAGGCTCTTGACACAAAATTCGGACGCGACATTCAAGTGCTTGACCTTCGCGGACTTACCACGCTTACGGATTATTTTGTGATTGCGACCGGCGGCTCGGCGCTGAATATTCAGGCAATGTCCGACCACGTTGAACAGGAAATGGCAAAAGCGGGCGCAAAACGTCTGACAAAGGAAGGCTATGACACCGCAAACTGGGTTCTTCTCAGCTATGAAGATGTAATTATCCACATATTCCAGGACGAAACCCGCGAGTTTTACAAGCTGGAGCATATCTGGAAGGACGCGCCGGATGTCGATATAAGCGGACTTCTGATAAAAAACTCCGCGGAATCCGATTCGGAGGAAAATTAGCCGTTATCCGCGCGCTACTGCGGCTTTTTCCGCTGCGGCGCGCCGACCGAAAACACCGATTGAAACAAAACTATCTCAGAAGGGAATGTTCATAAAAATGAAGTACGATTTCAAGACTATTGAAGAAAAATGGCAGAAAAAATGGGAGGCAGACCATGCCTTTAAGACAACCGAGGACACCTCAAAGCCGAAATACTACGCGCTTGAGATGTTCCCATATCCCTCCGGCAACCTACATATGGGTCACGTGAGGAACTACTCGATAGGCGATGTTGTCGCAAGGTACAAAAAGATGCAGGGCTTTAACGTCCTTCACCCGATGGGCTGGGACTCCTTCGGTCTGCCCGCGGAAAACGCCGCAATCAAGCACGGCACGCCCCCCGCGGAGTGGACATGGAAAAACATCGACAATATGCGTACTCAGCTTAAACGGCTCGGCTTTGCCATTGACTGGGACCGCGAGGTTGCAACGGCAAAAGAAGAATACTACAAATTCACTCAGTGGATGTTCCTTCAGCTCTTTAAAAACGGGCTTGCCTACAAGAAAAAATCCTTTGTAAACTGGTGTCCGTCGTGTCAGACCGTTCTTGCCAACGAACAGGTTGTAAACGGCAAGTGCGAAAGATGCAAGAGCGAGGTTGGCAAGCGCGACCTTGAACAGTGGTTTTTCAGCATTACAAAGTATGCCGACAGACTCTTGAAGGATATAGACAAGCTCGGCGGCTGGCCCGACAAGGTTAAAAGTATGCAGACCAACTGGATCGGCAAGTCGGAGGGTGCGGAGCTTAAATTCAGGCTTGACGGCTCCGACGAGGAGCTGACCGTATTCACAACCCGTCCCGACACGGTATACGGCGTTTCGTACATGGTTATTGCGCCCGAGCATCCGATAGTTGAAAGCCTTATCTCCGGCAGACCAGAGGAGGCTGCCTGCCGCGAATTTATCAAGAAGGTACACGGCATGAGCGAAATCATGCGCAGCTCCACCGACACCGAAAAAGAGGGCGTATTCACAGGCAGATATGTAATCAATCCGCTTAACGGCAAAAAGGTTCCGCTTTACCTTGCCAATTATGTATTCCTCGACTACGGCACAGGCATAGTTATGGGCGTTCCGGCGCATGACCAGCGCGACTTTGACTTTGCAAAGAAGTACAACCTTCCGATTGAGATAGTTGTACAGCCCGAGGGTCAGAACATGAAGGGCGAGGATTTGACAGAGGCGTTCGCCGCGGAGGGTATTATGGAAAACTCCGGCGAGTTTGACGGCATGAACAACCGCGAGGCTCTTAAAAAGATTATCGACTATGTTGAGGAAAAGGGCATTGGTGAAAGAAAGGTCAACTTTCGCCTTCGCGACTGGCTGATTTCGCGTCAGCGTTACTGGGGCGCGCCGATTCCCGTGGTTTACTGCGAGAAGTGCGGCACTGTTCCGATTCCCGAAAGCGAGCTGCCCGTACGTCTGCCGGAGAATGTAAAGTTCACCGGTCAGGGCAAATCTCCGCTCAGCGAGTGCGAGGAGTTCATGAACACCACCTGCCCCAAGTGCGGAGGTCGTGCGCGCCGCGAAAGCGATACTATGGACACGTTCGTATGCTCGTCATGGTACTATCTGCGCTACTGTGACCCGCACAACGACAAAATGCCGTTTTCAAAGGACAAGGTTGACTACTGGATGAACGTAGACCAGTATATCGGCGGCGTTGAGCACGCGATACTCCACCTTTTGTATGCAAGATTCTTTACAAAGGTGCTTTACGACCTCGGCTATGTTTCATGCGAGGAGCCGTTTGAAAACCTGCTGACACAGGGTATGGTTTTAAAGGACGGCAGCAAGATGTCCAAATCTGTCGGCAATGTCGTAAGTCCCGACGAGATAGTTGCAAAATACGGCGCGGACACAGCAAGACTGTTTATACTCTTTGCAGCGCCGCCCGAACGCGACCTTGACTGGAACGATACCGCGGTCGAGGGCGCATATAAGTTCCTTAACAGGGTTTGGAGAGCGGTTGACGAGCTTAAACCCTTTATGTCGGACGAGAAGGTTGTATCGGCAAGCCTTAACGCGGAGGAAAAGAAGCTCCGCTTTGCCGTAAACGCAAGTATCAAAAAGGTTACGGAGGACTTTGAGCGTTTCAGCTTTAACACCGCGATAAGCAGTATTATGGAAATGGTGAACGAGCTTTACCGCTACAAGGACGCGACCGCGCCCGAGAGCTATTCAAAGCCGCTGATAGGTGAGGCTCTCCGCTCGCTTATCGTCCTGCTTTCGCCGATTGTTCCGCACATAACACAGGAGATGTGGGAATCCATAGGCAACAACACCGCGCTGTTTGACACACCGTGGCCGAGCTTTGACGAGAGCGCACTGGTTGTCAGCGAGGTTGAAATCGTTGTCCAGATTAACGGCAAAATCCGCGACAAGATGACGGTTTCCGCCGACCTGGGCCGCGAGCAGATGGAGGAAATCGCAAAGACCTCCGACAAGGTTAAGTCTCTTATCGGCGACAAGCAGATTGTGAAGGTTATCGCCGTACCGAAAAAGCTTATCAACATTGTTGTAAAATAAAAACCGATACCGCGGCGGTTAGCCAAACCCGATATTGTGTTTGACCCGCGTGCGCCTATGCGGGCGGCGGGCGGCGCACAGCAGGCAACGGACAGCGTGCAGCGGACAACATGCAACGGGCAGAACGGACAGCGGGCGGCGCAAAGCCGTCCGCGCCGCGGTCGGTCAACCCCGCCGAAGTCGGAAATCCGTTCCGCGGGCGGAACGTGATTTCCCATATTCGGCAAAATAATTTACGGAGTAAAAAAATGAGCGCTAAAGAAGAATTTATCGAAATATACCGCGAGAATATCCGCCGCGAGGGCGCGGATAAGCTCCTTGAATACCTTATGTCGCCCTCCAGCGACTTTTTCACCGCTCCCGCAAGCACCCGCTATCACGGCGCGTACGAGGGCGGACTGGTTGAGCACAGTCTTAATGTTTACGAGTGCTTATGCGACTACCTTGCGCGCGAACGCGTACAGGAACTTTACGGCATAGAGGCGTCGGAGGAAACGGTCGCAATCGTTTCGCTCCTTCATGACATATGCAAAATGAACTTTTATAAAAAGAGCTTTCGCAACGTGAAGGACGAAAACGGGGTCTGGAACAAGGTCCCGACCTATGAAATAGACGATCGTCTTCCCTACGGTCACGGCGAAAAGTCCGTGTATATCGTATCGGGGTTCATGCGCCTGACCCGCGAGGAGGCGTTTGCGATACGCTATCATATGGGATTTTCCGGCAACGAGGAGGCTCGTGACGTAGGCAAGGCGTTTGAAATGTTTCCGCTTGCGTTCGCACTTTCGACAGCCGACATGGAGGCTTCATACTTCCTTGAGGACTGATTTTTAAGCGGAATTTTTCTGCGCGGAAGATATTAAATTATTTGTGCCGCCATAGGCGCATGGGAACCAAACCCGATATTGTGTTTGACGCCCGCGCGCCTATGGCGGCGGAACGGAGATTTTTAATGAAGGACGGATTTATCAAGGCTGCGGCGGCAACGCCGGAAATAAAAGTAAACAACACGGATTTCAACCGCCGCAGCATAGCGGCGCAGATTTTTGAAGCGGACAGCCGCGGCGCAAAAATAATTGTTTTCCCCGAGCTGTGTATCACCGGCTATACCTGCGGCGACCTGTTCGGGCAAAGCGGCACGTTACACCGCGCCACGGCGGCACTTTCCGCTCTTGTACGCGAAACCGCCGATACGGACATTCTTTTTGCCGTTGGTCTGCCGTATCTTATGTGCGACAAGCTGTACAACGTCGCGGCACTCTGCAAAAGCGGCAAAGTTCTTGGCTTTGTTCCCAAAACCTATATCCCGAACTACTCCGAATTTTACGAGGCACGGCATTTTGCGCCCGCGCCCGCAGAAAACACGACCGTGGACTTTGACGGCTATACCGTTCCGTTCGGAACAAAGCTGATTTTCTGCGCGCGGGAGTGTGAATACCTCCGCATTGCGTGCGAGATTTGCGAGGATATGTGGGTGGCTGTTCCGCCGTCCTCGCTGCACGCCCAAAACGGGGCGGAGATTCTTCTTAACCTTTCCGCAAGCGACGAAACGGTCGGCAAGGACAACTTCCGCCGTATGCTGATTACCGCGCACACCGCGCGCACCGCGTCCGCATATATATACTCCGACGCGGGCGAGGGCGAATCCACAACCGACCTTGTTTTCGGCGGTCACAACATTATCGCCGAGTGCGGCAAAACTCTTGCCGAGGCAAAGCTGTTTGAAAACGGAATAATCTATGCGGTAATCGATACCGAGAAAATCAGTATGCAGCGGCGCAGGGTCACCACCTTTCAGAACAAGCAGGACAGCGGCTATGAACGCATATACTTTAACGTAAAAAATACCGAAACGGACATTTCCGCGCTGCGCGTCAATGCGCACCCGTTTGTGCCGAAGGACGACCGCAGACTTCATGACCGCTGCGAAACAATACTCAAAATGCAGAGCGAGGGTCTTAAAAAGCGCATAAAGCATATCGGACTTAAAACGGTAACTGTCGGCATATCGGGCGGACTGGACAGCACGCTTGCGCTGCTTGTCACCGTCCGCGCGTTTGACAGTCTGGGTCTTGACCCAAGCGGAATTATCGCGGTTACCATGCCGTGCTTCGGCACGACCGACCGCACCTATCAAAACGCGGTAAAGCTGACTCACGAACTTGGTGCGACCCTTCGCGAGGTCAAAATTACCGATTCGGTAATTCAGCATATGAAGGACATCGGCGCCTCCCTTGACGAGCATGACGTTACCTATGAAAACGCGCAGGCACGTGAACGCACGCAGGTGCTTATGGATATATCCAACAAGACGGGCGGAATCGTTATCGGAACGGGCGACCTTTCGGAGCTTGCCCTCGGCTTTGCGACCTACAACGGCGACCATATGTCAATGTACGGCGTGAACTGCTCAATCCCCAAAACGCTTGTCCGCTACCTTGTACGGCATACCGCGGACAAAAGCGGCGACCGGCTCCGTGACGTACTCTATGATATACTTGACACTCCGGTAAGTCCGGAGCTTCTTCCGCCCGAGGAAAGCGGAAATATAAAGCAGCGCACCGAGGACATTGTGGGACCGTACGAGCTGCACGACTTCTTCCTCTATCAGATGATACGTTTTGGATTCACAAGGGAGAAAATTCAGCGGCTTGCGGAGCAGGCGTTCAAGGGCGAGTATGACAGCGAAACCATTTCAAAATGGCTCAAAATATTTATGAAACGGTTTTTTGCCAACCAGTTTAAGCGCTCCGCGCTCCCTGACGGACCTAAGGTCGGCACGGTTTCACTTTCGCCGCGCGGCGACTGGAGAATGCCATCCGACGCGGTTTTTGAGGATTAATTAGCAGATTAAACAGCGGATTGGGCGATTAAAGCAAATCAATTTCCGATTTTAAGAGAGGTTTTCCGCTTTTGCTGCGGTAAAACACTTGGCAAATACGACTTTACCGTATTAAAATATTCGGTAATTGTCCGCCTTTGCCATATTAAAATATTCTTCGGTAATTGCTGCTTTTGCCGCGGTAAACATCGCACTTTTACCGTGGAATTGCCGTCTTTGCCGTGTTACAATCTTTTACCATATGCAAAACCGAAAACCGTTTCTTCAAAATTTTTGACCCGAAAAAACATAATTCATGCTAAACCAAAACGGCATATGTATTCCGCGCCCCGCCGAGAGTTCGCTCTCCCGCAGCGCAATATACATATGCCGTTTTTTATGAATAATAATCTTTGATTTGCCGCAAACTATTTAAAAATCCTTCAGACGCCTTTAAGGTATTCCAGTATCGCGTTAAAATTCAAATCCCCGACCGTTTCCGCTATGGTCAGCAGTCCGTCACAAGAAGTATACCGCAGCCACCCAGCGTCAGCAGCTTCAGCAGTCCGATATGTGTGTCGCCTATCAGAAATCTGTCAACACCGAAAATGCCCGGAAATACGGAAACAATAAAAACATACCTCGGGTTTGTCATTTTCAGCGCATAAATCCCGGACAACCTTTTTTTGTCCATCATTTTCATTTTATCTTTCAAATACATAATTTTATCCGCCGATAAATAACTTCTGTACTCTTCAAAAAATAAATCAAGCTCTTGGCTATCCATTTTTATATCCCCGTAATTATTTTTGACATTTAGTATGTGTCGTTTTTATGATTATATCATGATACGATGTTTTTGTATGCTATAATAAACTGTCAGTTTTTTTCGACCTTAAATACAAGCTGATTTGTCGAAAAGATAACAAAAGACAAAAAAGAAAGGGAGTTTATTATGAAAAAAATCAACAAAGTCATAGGCATACTGCTTGCGCTGTTTATGCTTATGCAATCAATGACGGCTCCGTAACTTGCGGCGGATGCACCACCAACCAACACCGTATACGGCACTGTCAAGCCGGACGTAATACTTCGGGGAAAATGCAGCGACAATGCCGAGTTTACACTTTCAGACGATATGACGCTTGAAATTTCCGGCTCCGGTAAAATATATAAATATAACAATTCTTCCAATCTCGCACCGTGGGCTGAGCATAGGATGGACATAAAAAGGCTGATTATAAATGAGGGAATTACCTACACGGATATACACTATGTTTTTGCAGGCAGCGAAATAACCAATGTTATTATCGGCGATGGGGTGGAAAACATAGGCGAATATGCGTTTTATTCGGCGCCCATTACCGACATAAAAATCGGTAAATCAGTCATCTCTATTGACAACGGGGCATTAGGGGAATTTGTGGGAAATAAAGTTGTGTTCCCCGCAAGCGTTTCCAAACTCGGTTGGGGCATACTCGGTAGTCGTTACGATATATTTGCAAAAACTGACAAAAATGCGCTTGACGCACTTTTGACCGATGCAGAAAAAGAAAGCGGCATGACCGTAAACATCGGAATATCCGCTGCGACCGAGGCTTCGAGCCTTCCGACCGAAATTGCAGAGAAATACTCAAAGTAGGCTGGACAGAGGAAACCCAAACCGTTACGGTTACCGCCGACGGAATAAATATATCGCTGATTATAGGCGAAAACTTTGCGACAGTAAACAGCGAAAAAACAGAACTTGACTCACCGTCATTTACCGAAAACGACAGGACATACCTCCCTATTCGTTTTATATCCGAGAAATTGAGCGCAGATGTGAAATGGGATGAAAAGGCTCAAACTGTTTTAATTACAAAATAATCGGCGCGCTTAAACAAAACAGCCTTTTGTATATAATTATACCCCCGATTTTTAAAATCAGGGGTATGATTTTGGCTGTTCGTATAAGAATTCTGTTTTCAATCCCTACATTGAGTTCAAACGCTGCACGTTTTTTCGCTCCCGTAGTTTTTCCTCGTTCTCTGCGGTTAAATTTAATGTATAACGGTTATTTTGCTGTTTTAGAAATTTTGCTCTGCCAACTTTTCGACAACGGCAGCAACCATGCGCCACACGCGTTCAACCGAGGAAACCGACATTTTCTCTCTTGGCGTATGAATATCGTCTATCTGCGGTCCGAAGGACACGCAGTCCAGTCCCTCTATCTTTCCCGCAAATATGCCGCACTCCAGTCCCGCGTGGATTGTTTCTATCCTCGGGGCATAGCCGTACTGCTTTTCAAAAACCGTTTTCATCGTATCTCTCAGCGGCGATTCGCTGCGGTATTCCCATGCGGGATAGCCCCCCGAAATTTCAACCGTGCCGCCGAGCGTTTTTGCAAGACACTCCACATTCGCACAAAGCGCGCGCTTTTCCGACTCAACGCTGCTGCGTATGCAGCTGACAAATTCAACACAGTTCTCCGCGGTTCTCAGTATCCCCAGATTGAGCGATGTTTCCACCATTCCGTCTATTTCCGCGCTCATTTTCTGCACTCCGTTCGGTATGCACACAAGCATTGCAACGGCGCGGCGGGTGCTTTCCGCGTCCATTGGCGCAAACGCCGCATTCTCTGCCGCCGCGACCCTTATCCGCACACTGCTGTCGCATACTCTGTATTCGTTCAAAAGCTCGGCTTGCAGCCTTTCGCACGCCCCTCCGACCGCTGCCGCGTCCGCGGCATAAATCTGCGCCGCCGCGCGGCACGGTATCGCGTTATCCTTCAATCCGCCGTCCACATAAACAAGATGTATTTCCGTTTCCTCCGACAGTGCGTAAAGCAGCCGTCCCATAAGCTTATCGGCGTTTGCCCTGCCCTTGTTGATTTCAACGCCCGAGTGACCGCCGACAAGTCCGTCAACCGTTATTTCAAACAGTTTTCCGTCCGCCTTGCCGCGCGTAACGGGAATACGGCACAGCGCATTGCAGCCGCCCGCGCAGCCGACCGTAAACACGCCCTCGTCCTCCGAGTCGATATTCATCAGCATTTTTCCGCGCAGCGGCGACACGTCAAGAGTCGCCGCGCCAAGCATTCCTATTTCCTCATCGGAGGTAAAAACCGCCTCAAGCCGCGGGTGCTTAAGCTCCGTACTGTCAAGCAGGGCAAGCATCATCGCGACCGCGATTCCGTCATCACCGCCGAGGGTCGTTCCCTCCGCATAAATAAAGTCGCCGTCCACAGCAAGGCCAAGACCTTCGCGGGTCATGTCCTTTTTACAGTCGGCTGACTTTTCGCATACCATGTCCGTATGCCCCTGCAAAATAAGCGGCTCGGCGCTCTCTGCGCCTGCGCTTGCCTGTTTTATTATACAAACATTATTGCGCGCGTCGCGGTAATCCTCCAAGCCACGCACCCTTGCAAAATTCACCAAATAGTCCGCGATTTCCGCCGTATTCCCCGAGCCGCGCGGGATTGCCGAAATCTCGCCAAAATACCCAAAAACCGATTCAGGTTTCAATCCATCCATTACTGACATATGTGCCGCCTCCGTCAAAAAAAATTTTTTAAAGCGTCTCTATACTCTTTACAAGCTCGCGCATATCACGCTTTGGTACGGTCTTAGTGCCGCGGCAATCACGATAAAGTTGACCTGCGTTCCGCCCACGGTAAAGTGGATTTTCGCGTTGTCACATTCAAGATACTTCCCTATCTCCGCTTTCGCCTTTTCGCACCACTCGTCTATTCCATAGCCGCCGTAGCTTTCGCCGTTGGCGCTTTCAAACATTTTCAGAATTTCGGGGTGCGCGCCCCTGTTATAGTCGTTATTGAAACGTATCATATGTCATTACCTCCGCTTCGTGTATTAAGTCTGTGCTAATCAAACAGCGGTGTGGAAAAATACCGTTCCGCGGTATCGGGCAGAATTGTCACAACCGTTTTGCCCCTGCCGAGTTTTTTTGCAAGATGCAGCGCCGCCGCGACGTTCGTGCCGCTGCTTATGCCGCACATTATTCCTTCTTTTGCAGCAAGAGCCTTTGCTGTTTTCAAAGCCTCGTCGTCCTTTACGATAAATATCTCGTCAAATATATCGCGGTTTAGGATTGCGGGAATCACGCCGTCGCCTATACCCATTTGGAGGTGCGTTCCTATCGAGCCGCCCGAAAGTATCGCCGCGTTTTCCGGCTCGACCGCCCATATCACCGTGTCGGGATTTGCCGCGCGCAGGGTTTCGCCTATGCCGGTAATCGTGCCGCCCGTTCCTATACCGGAGCAAAAGCCGTCAATCCGCTTTCCCGCCTGACGGAGTATTTCCTCGCCGGTACCGCTGCGCTGCGCCTCGGTATTCGCGGGATTTTCAAACTGCTGCGGAACAAAAACGTTCGGGTCGCTCTCCTTCATGCCAAGCGCTATGCTCAGACATTCCTCGATGCACGCGCCTATATTCCCCGCGTCATGCACCAATATTACCTCCGCGCCGTAATGCTCAACCAGCTTTCGGCGTTCCTCGCTAACCGAGTCCGGCATTATGATTTTCGTCTTATAACCGCGCACCGCGCCCACAAGAGCAAGTCCTATGCCCTGATTTCCGCTTGTCGGCTCGACTATTACCGTGTCCTTGTTTATAAGACCCTTTTTCTCCGCGTCGCAAATCATGTTGAACGCCGTGCGCGTTTTTATCGAGCCGCCGACGTTAAGTCCCTCGAACTTGACAAGAATCTCCGCGCTGTCCGCGTCCGCCAGGTTGCGCAGGCGAATTAAAGGCGTGTTACCCATTGCTTCCAAAATATCGTTATATATCATATTGATTTCCCCACATTTTTAAATATCGTTATTAAATATAATATGTACAAATTCAGCGTAGTGTGCGAACGGCATGAACCACGGTAAAAGACCGTTTTCCGCAAACGCACGCAAACGTCAAAGCGGCAGCAGTCTGAAAACCGCTGCCGCATTCATTGTTAGCCTATCTTTTTGCCCTGTGATATGTAGGCACAATTTCCGCCATCATTTTCTTTACGCCCTCGGAGTCGTTGCGGTTTGCAACCTCCTTCAGCGCGTCAAGCTGCTTTGTAAGCTCGTTTATGTCCACAAACGACGGCGCACCGATAAATATTTTCTCGTACTCCGTATTTGTAAGACCCTCCTCCGCCATAAGCAGCTCCTCGTAGAGCTTTTCGCCCGGGCGAAGTCCTGTGTATTCTATCTTGATATCGCCGTTCGGTA
This sequence comes from uncultured Eubacteriales bacterium, assembly GCA_900552305.1. GTDB lineage: Bacteria > Bacillota > Clostridia > Monoglobales > Monoglobaceae > UMGS1494. Next base: position 5,920 of record URZD01000004.1, on the reverse strand, counting down.
CGTGTCCCGACAGACGTATCATCTGCTTTGCCAAATCGGCAATTTTAACAGGCTCGCCCATGTCAAGAATAAATATCTCGCCGCCCTTTGCCATACTTCCCGCGGCAAGCAGGAGCTGCACCGCCTCCGGAATCGTCATAAAGTAACGGATAATTTCCGGATCTGTAACGGTAACGGGACCACCCTCCATTATCTGACGCTCGAAAAGCGGAATTACCGAGCCGTGCGAGCCAAGAACGTTGCCGAAACGCACCGCGACAAACTCCGTCTTGGAAATTCTGTCCATTCCCTGAACTATCATTTCGCAGCAGCGTTTTGTCGCGCCCATAACGTTCGTGGGGTTAACCGCCTTATCGGTCGAAACAAGAACAAACCTCTTTACGCCGAACTCGTCCGCAAGCCTTGCCGTCGTCAGCGTTCCAAAGACGTTGTTTTTCACCGCCTCCTCCGGGTCATGCTCCATAAACGGAACGTGCTTGTGCGCCGCCGCATGATAGATTATATCCGGCTTATAAAGCGTAAACAGCTTGCGCATCTTCTCGCGGTCGCACACTGAGGCAATCTCGGTTTCCATATTCAGCTTGCCCTTATATGTTCGTATAAGCTCCTGTTGTATGTCATACGCGTTGTTTTCGTAATTGTCGACTATTACAAGCCTTGACGGAGCAAGTCTTGCGATATTACGGCACAGCTCGCTGCCGATTGAGCCGCCGCCGCCCGTAACCATAACGCACTTGCCGCCGATAAACTCGCGAAGTCCGTCATTTTCTATCGTAACCGCCTTTCTTCCCAAAAGGTCATCAATGCTGATTTTTTGTATTGTGTAGGAGCTATCGTTTTTCAGTCCAATCGACATTTTAAGGATGTTGCAGTCCGTTTCCGAGCATATGGCAAGAATTCTGCGCCGCTCCTTGTCGGTTATATCCTTTATACAGAATATTATGGTTTCAATCTCCTCGCGCACGGCAATATCAACAATCTCCGACGTTCCGCCGACAACCTTAACGCCCTTAAAGCGCCTTCCGTGTTTTGCGGGGTCATCGTCGACTATGCAGACCGCATCGTACTTTGCGCGATTTGCTCTGTCGTCAAAGAACAGCGCAGCCATATCACCCGCTCCGATTACCATAACCCGCTCTTTTCGGTAATCTTTGTCCGATTTAAGGCTGTTTTTGTACATTCCGAACAGATACACATATACAATTCTTGACGCAAGAATCAGTATCGTTATGAACGCCGCCTGAATAATCGACAGAAACGCATAATAAATCCCGACCTTGTTTATGTATATCATTGCAAGAATCACAGCCTCGGCAAGCGCGTCAGCAAATATAAACTTGACAAGCTGTCTTGCCCGCGCATACCTCCATATTATCGAGTATACACGGAACACCAGAAACGACAGCATATACACCGCCTCGACCATTCCGAGCATCGCCCACGAAAATCTGATTTCGACCGACGGAATTATCAGCTCCGAAACCACGAACACCGTTGCGACATATGAGAAAAATATAACAAAAGCATCGAACACGAAAAGCACAGGCCGTCTGTGCCTTTTCAAAAACTCCATTACGCAATCCACTCCTAACCCCCCGGCAGCATTTAGCCCGCCGCGACAATATCCGACATTCTATTTTACATCCGACTATTATTATAACAAAATATGCCGCCGTTGTCAAACGGAATATACTACAAAAATATGTCGGTTTATGGCATATCGTTTATTTTCGGAATTTTTCCACGATTGCGTTCGCTATTCTGACGGACGCCTTTCCGTCGCCGTACGGATTTACCGCTTTTGCCATCTTTGCGTAGGAGTCACTGTCGCAGATAAGCTCCTTAGCCATGTCAAAGATTACGTTCTCGTCAACGCCCGCGATTTTTACAGTACCCGCGTCAACCGCCTCGGGGCGCTCCGTTTCGTTTCTGAGTACAAGAACAGGCTTTCCGAGCGACGGCGCCTCCTCCTGCAGTCCGCCCGAATCGGTCATAACCATATAGCCGCGGCTGATTGCGTTGTGCAGCTCGTCCGCGTTCACAGGGTCAATCAACTTAACCCTGTCCATGCCGCCGAGTATGTCAAACGCTACCTCGCGCACAGCGGGATTAAGGTGTACCGGGTACACAACCTCAATATCGTCAAAGGTTTCCACAAGCCGCCTTACCGCACGGCAGATATTTTTAAGCGGCTCGCCCAGATTTTCGCGGCGGTGCGCCGTCATTACTATCACCTTTTTGCTGTCCCAGTCCATGCCGCGCAGCGTTTCGTCCTTGAACTCGTAATCCGCCTTGACTGTGGTTTTAAGGGCGTCTATTACCGTGTTGCCGGTTATGTATATATCCTTTTCTGAAATATTTTCGCGCAAAAGGTTGCTCTTGTTCCGCTCTGTCGGGGCAAAGTGCATATCGGCGATAACGCCGGTCAGTCTGCGGTTTATCTCCTCCGGGTAGGGAGAATACTTGTCATATGTTCTCAGTCCCGCCTCTACGTGACCCACCGCAATCTGATTGTAAAATGCCGCAAGGCTTCCGACAAAGGTTGTTGTGGTGTCGCCGTGAACAAGCGCTATGTCCGGCTTTGCTTCCTTCATAACGCCGTCAAGACCTTCAAGACCTCTTGTGGTAATGCTCATAAGCGTCTGTCTGTCCTTCATTATGTTTAGGTCATAGTCCGGCTTTATGTCAAATATTTCAAGTACCTGGTCGAGCATCTGTCTGTGCTGCGCCGTAACGCAGACTATCGACTCAATCTCGTCGCGCTTTTCAAGCTCCTTTACCAGCGGCGCCATTTTTATCGCCTCGGGTCTTGTTCCGAAAATCGTCATTACCTTAATTTTTTCCATTTTCTTTCCCCTCCGTATTTTCGTTTGATTCAGATTCCGCGTCAGACTTCGGCTCCATTACCGCAAGGCTGACAAGAAGTATTCCAAGCACCGCGCATACAAGTATCAGTCCGCGCAGAGCGTCCTTAAGCGACATTACGACCAGGTAGCGCAGGCCGCCCTAAAGCAACATACCACCCGCCGTAAGGCAAAGGATACTTGTCAGTGTATAAAGAATCATAACAGTTTGTCTTTGTGAAAAACCCATATCAAGAAGTCTGTGGTGAAGATGACCCCTGTCGGGCGACATTATCGGCTTGCCCGTAAGCGCACGCCTTATAATCGCAAACAGAGTATCAAAAATCGGAAGTCCCAGAATAAGCACCGGAACAGCAATCGAAATCAGCGCGTACATCTTCATTATTCCCTGCACCGATATGCAGGCAAGAACAAAGCCGAGGAAGGTCGAGCCTGTATCGCCCATAAAAATCTTTGCGGGGTTGAAGTTATACGGCAAAAATCCAAATCCTGCTCCCGCGAGAGCCGCGGCAATTATTGCAACATTGAGGTTTTTGGAAACAATCGTCAGCGACAAAAGCGTTACGGACGCGATAGACGAAACGCCGACCGCAAGTCCGTCCAGACCGTCAATAAGGTTGACCGCGTTCGTCACGCCGACAATCCATATGACCGTCAGCGGAACCGACCACATTCCGAGGTTTATATACGGTGCGCCGAACCACCTTGAAAACGGATTCGCCACATACTCCATATCAACCCCGAAATATACGACAACCAAAGCCGCAATTATCTGAAAAATCAGCTTGACCTTTGCGTTGAGGTCGCGCATATCATCGATTACTCCGACCGTAACCATTATAACCGAGCCTATCAGAATGCCCATGGTTTCATAGTCGATAACCGCAAAGCACATTACGCTTATAATAAAGCCGTAAAAAATCGCAAGCCCGCCGATAAGCGGAATCGGCTTTTTGTGTACCCGCCTTGCGTCTTTTGGCACGTCGATCGCCTTTATCCTGTGCGCAAGCGCGATAACCGTCGGCGTTGCCGAAAACGAAATCAGAAACGCGACTATCAGCGCCAAAAATATAAATACATTACCGTTAATAAACATTTTTTACTTCTCCAATCTTTTCTCTGCCGTTTTACGTTCGCCGCCGTCAGTCGGCACGAACGCGCAAAGGCTGAAACGCATATGTGCTGTCAATCCGCCTACGGCTTGATAAATCCGACCTTGCGGTATACCTTGGAAATGGTCTTGCGCGCCTCGTAATTCGCACGCTCCGCGCCCTTTCTGTATACCTCCTCAAGGTAGTCGCGGTTTTTCATAAGCTCCGCGTACCGCGTCTGAATCGGCTCCAAAACAGCCGCGACCGAGTCCGCAACCGCCGACTTAAAGTCGCCGTAGCCGCGACCCGCAAACTCCGCCGTTATCTCGTCCATGGTCTTTCCCGTCATGGAAGAATAGATGCTCATAAGGTTTTCAACGCCTTCCTTGCCCTCGCCGCAGCGCACCTCCGCGTCCGAATCGGTAACCGCCCTTTTTATCTTCTTTACCGCCTTGTCAATCGGATCAAGCAGCAAAATAAACGCGTTCTCGTTCGGGTCGGACTTTGACATCTTCTGTGTCGGGTCCTGAAGGCTCATTATCTTTGCGCCGACCTTGGGGATATACGGCTCCGGCAGCTTGAAGGTTTCGCTGTAGGCATTGTTGAATCTTGCCGCAAGGTCCCTTGTTATTTCAAGGTGCTGCTTCTGGTCCTTTCCCACCGGTACCAAATCCGCCTGATATAGCAGAATGTCCGCCGCCATAAGCGATGGATAGGTAAACAGACCCGCATTTATATTATCCGCGTGCTTGCGGCTTTTATCCTTGAACTGTGTCATTCTTGACAGCTCGCCCATATAGGTGTTGCAGTCAAGCACCCAGCCGAGCTGGGTATGCGCCGGGACGTGCGACTGGAAGAAAATCGGCTCCTTCTCTGCGTCCAAGCCGCAGGCAATGAACAGCGCAAGCAAATCCATGCAGTTTTTGCGCAGCGCCTTTGGGTCCTGTCTTACCGTAATCGAATGCAGGTCGGCTATCATATAAAAGCTTTCGTATTTATCCTCTTTTTGCAGCTGCACCCAGTTACGGATTGCGCCGACATAGTTGCCAAGCGTCAGTGCGCCCGACGGCTGTATGCCGCTTAAAATCCTTTTCTTTTCCGCCGCAGCGTTCTCTTTTTCGTTTGTGTTTATAATATCGGACATTTGTTCTTTCTCCCTTTACTTATCTATTATTTCGTGAAGTACCTCGCCGAGCGCCTTTATTCCCGTTTCAATCTGTTCCTCGCTCGCAAGCGAATAGTTCATTCTGAAATCGCTGTACACGCCCTTGTCGTCAAGCATACACGCGTTGCCCGGAACAAACGCGACGCCCTTGTCCAGCGCGCGTTTCATGACCTCCTTGCAGTCTATGCCCTTCGGCATGGAGCAGTAGAGGAATATTCCGCCCTCCGGGCAGGTGTGGCTGACCTCTTTCGGAAAATATTTGTCCATGCACGACATCATAAGCTCGCACTTTTTGCCGTAGAGCGCCCTTGCCTTTGCGATATGTTCGTCAATCGAACAGCGCGTCACGTACTCGTACGCTATCATCTGCGAGAGTACGTTTGTGTGAACGTCCTCTGTCTGCTTGCAGATTATCATGCGTTCAAGCAGCTTTTCAGGCGCGCTTGTAAAGCCGATACGCATACCGGGCGAGAGTATCTTCGAGAACGAGCCGAAGTAAATAACCCTGCCGCTTTTGTCCATCGATTTAAGGGTCGGCACATCATTACCCTTGAATCTCAGCTCGCCGTACGGGTTGTCCTCGTATATCAGAAAATCGTACTTATCGGCAAGCTCCAGTATCTTTTTGCGCTTTTCCTCGGTTATGGTTATTCCCGACGGATTCTGGAAGGTTGATATTGTATAAAGCAGCTTGATGTTTTTGTGCGCCTTCAAAAGCTCCTCCAAACGCTCGGTGTCAAGTCCGTCCGAGAGAACGGGAACTCCGAAAAGCTCCGCATTAAAGGAGCGGAAGCAGTTCA
>URZD01000003.1 GCA_900552305.1 uncultured Eubacteriales bacterium | reverse complement strand
CCGCCGATAAAGCTCGGCTCCTCGCAGACAACTCCGTCGCCCGCGTTAATAAGCGATTTTGTGGCAAGGTCGATTCCCTGCTGACCGCCGCTTACGATTATAACATCGTCGCAGTCGTTGAGTACGCCCTGCGCGATAAGCCTGTCCCTTACCCATTTGCGAAGGGGCGCATAACCCTCTGTAACTCCGTACTGGAGCGCGGTTTTTGCATTATTTTTCAGTATATCCGCCGCAATCTCCGCAAGCTCGTCATTCGGGAACAAATCCGGGTCGGGCGCGCCGCCCGCAAAGCTGATTATACCCGGCTTTGCAAGGAGCTTGAAAATCTCCCTTATCGCAGACGCTTCAAGATGTTTTACCCTGTCGGAAAACTTTTCGGTTATATCCATTATGTTTCAGTCCTTTGCTTTTATTTTTTATCCGAGCCGCCGCGGCAATGCCGCAGCGCACGTTATATTATCTGATATTTTGACGCAGGTAATTCGCATTAAGAAATTGGGCTAAGCCTCCAAAAGCTCTATACCCTTTTTGATACGCTCAATCGTTTCCTTCTTGCCGAGTATCGCGGCAAGCTCCACGCCGCCGCCCGGCGTAAACGCCTTGCCCGAAACCGCAACGCGGACAGGCCACAAAATTCTGCCGTTTTTGAGCTCCAGCTTTTGTACAAGCTCAATCAGACGGTCGTGGATGTTCTCCTTTGTCCAGTCGTCTATGCCTTCAAGCACCGGAAGAACCTCTTTCAGCGCCTCGAGCGAATTTTCCGGGTTGGTTTTCATTTTCTTGTGCGTATAAAGCTCGCGGTCATACTCCGGCAGCTTGTCAAAGAAATCCACCTGCTCCGGAATGTCCGACAGCCTTTCGCAGCGCGGCTGCAAAAGCTCCGAAACCGCCTTCAAATCTATTTCGGGATTCGTTATAACGCCTTTGTAATACGGCAGAGCGTCCTCGTGGAATTTCTCCGGGGTCAGCTCTCTTATATACTCGCCGTTCAGCCATGCCAATTTTTTCTCGTCAAATATTGCGGGCGACTTGCTTATACCCTTTATGTCAAACGCGTCAACAAGCTCGGCAAGCGTGAACTTTTCGCGCTCGTCACCGGGCGCCCACCCCAGAAGCGCAATGTAATTCACAATAGCCTCCTTCAGATAGCCCTTGTTGATAAAATCCTCGTATGACGCGTCACCCTCGCGCTTGGAGAGCTTTTTGCCGTTGTCCTTCATAACCGGCGACACATGGATATACTTGGGAATCTCCCATCCGAACGCCTCGTACAGAAGGTTATACTTAGGTGTGGACGAAAGGTATTCGCTGCCGCGGATGATATGCGTAATGTGCATAAGGTGGTCGTCGATTACGTTCGCAAAGTTGTAGGTCGGAAGTCCGTCCGCTTTGAGCAGCACGTTATCGTCAAGTATGGCATTCTCCACCGTAATATCGCCGAAAACCTCGTCATGGAAGGTTGTCTTTCCGTACTGCGGCACCTTCTGACGGATTACATACGGTATTCCCGCTTTGAGGTTTGCCTCGATTTCCTCCTTGGAGAGCTTGCTGCAATGTCCGTCATACTTTGTCGGCACCTTCATGACCGTCTGACGCTGACGCAGTTCCTCAAGCCGCTCCTTTGTACAAAAGCAATAGTACGCGTGACCCGTTTCGACCAGTTTTTCCGCGTATTCCTTATAAATCGAACGTCTTTCGCTCTGGATATACGGGCCGTAGTCGCCGCCGATGTCCGGACCCTCGTCATGGATAAGACCCGTGTCCTTCATCGTTTTGTATATAACGTCAACCGCGCCGTCCACATATCTTTCCTGGTCGGTGTCCTCTATTCTGAGGATGAATTTTCCGCCCTTGGACTTTGCTATAAGATACGCATAAAGCGCCGTTCTAAGGTTGCCTATGTGCATATAGCCTGTGGGGCTGGGTGCAAATCTCGTTCTTACTTCCTGTGTTTCCATTTTTATTTATCCTTCCTTTATGTTAATCAGATTATGTAGAATTTACTGCTCAACTACTCCTATGTACGGCAGGTTTCTGTATCTTTCCGCATAGTCCAGACCGTAGCCGACAACGAACTCGTCCGGTATCTCAAAGCCGAGGTAGTCGATTCCGACCTCAATCTCCCTGCGGCTCGGCTTGCTCAGACATGAGCAAAGCCTGATGCACTTCGGCTCTCTTTCGCCGAGCAGCCTTAAGACCTCGTGCATGGTAAAACCGCTATCGATTATATCCTCGACAATCAGCACGTTTTCGCCCCTTATGTCGCGCTCTATATCCTTTGTAATCTTAACCGTGCCGCTTGTCTGTGTCCCCGCGCCGTAGCTTGACGCTTTCAGAAAATACACCTCGGTATCCGTGGTTATCCGCTTTACAAGGTCGCTCATAAACATAAACGAGCCTTTAAGCACACCAACCACAATCAGCCTTTGCCCCGCAAAGTCGCGGTTTATCTGCTCTGCAAGCCTAAGCACCATTTCGTCAATCGATTTTTCGTCAATCATGACTCTGATTTTATCCGTCTGTCCCATACTCAATCACCAAAACCCTCTCTGTGTCCTTATTAACCTTATATTTATCGCTCACCCTGCCGCCGATAATCGCGACCACCTCGCTGCCCGTGCAAAGCAGTGGTATTTTTTCGCGGTCCTCTCTCGGAATTTTTGCGTCAATAAACACGTTTTTTATTTTTTTTGTTCTGCCATCGGCAAAGCAGACCATTCTGTCGCCCCGCCTTCGGTTTCGCATAAACAGCTTTTCTCCGCCGAGCTTGTCCCAATCCGCCCGAGTTTCGTTTATCCTGGGCGTATAGCTCCTGTCCTCGATTCGGAATCCGATTTTCCTGTCCACGCCCGCTGCGTAGTATTCATTGCCCGGGCAAACCTCCGTAAACAGCTCTGCGCCGCCTTCGCTATCCGTCTGCTGCACGGCGTTTTTGTCCGAAAATTCAATCCAGCCGTATCTTACCTCCGCCCGCAGTCCGTGCGGCAAATCGACCGCCGCGCCGGTGCCGCGCCCGCACAGGTCAAGCACATCGTCTATGTGCTTTTTTTCAAGCCGAACGCCGCTTACTGCCTTCTCCGCGGCGAGCCGTACCAGTCGGACGGCTATCGGCCGCTCTACCATGGAAAGCGATTCGATATGCAGCACATTCGGTTTTTTGTTCGGCAGCGGACTTGATATTCTGTCATAAAGCCGCTCCGCATAGCCGTTTATAAAGCGCGCGTCCTCGCCGGCGTTCTCGGCAAGCTTTGCAAGACTGCCGATTATATCGCAGCCGAACTCGCGTTCTATATAGGGTATCAGCTCGTTTCTTATCCTGTTCCGCGTATACGCGTTGTCCGCATTTGTCGCGTCCGTGCAGTATTCCAGTCCATTCTCCGCGCAATACGCTTCGATTTCCTTTCTCGTAACATTCAGCAGCGGGCGTATAACTCCGTCGCGGCGCGTATACTGCACCGCGGCAAGTCCGTCCGTACCGCTGCCGCGCATTATGCGCATAAGCACGGTTTCCGCATTGTCGTTTTTGTTATGTGCGGTTGCCGTCCTGTTTATTCGGTGACAGCGGCAGAGCTCCGAAAAAAATTCGTAGCGTTCGGCGCGCCCCGCCTCCTCGACCGTCAGTTTGTCGCGCTTTGCCCTTTCGGCTACATCGGCGCGCTTTGTATACGCCTTTATGCCAAGCCGTTTGCAGAGCTTTTTGACATATTCCTCATCGCTGTCCGCAGCCGCGCCGCGCAGTCCGTGATTTAAGTGTGCGCAGTACAGCTTGAAGCCTGTTTCCTCCGAAAGCCGCCGCAGGACATGGAGCATACAGACAGAGTCTGCGCCGCCCGAAACCGCGGCAAGAACTCTGTCGCCCTCCTTCAGCATACCGTGCGCGGAAACCGTTTCGCGCACCGTATCCAAGACAAGATTATCAGTGTTCACGATCCCCACTCCAGTTAGAAAATTTGGTGAATTCGCCGAGCCACGTCAAATATTCGTAACCCGTTTCGCCGTTTCTGTGCTTTGCAAAAATGCACTTTGTACGGTTCGGCTCCTCGGCGTCCTCCTTATAATACCCCTCGCGGTAAAGGAACATTACCATATCCGCGTCCTGCTCGATTGAACCCGATTCACGCAGGTCGCTTAAAACCGGCTCTTTTACGTCGCGCTTTTCAACCGCACGGCTGAGCTGTGACAGTGCAATTACCGGAATATTCAAATCCTTTGCCATTATCTTCAGCGAACGCGAAATTTCCGCAATCTCACGCTCACGGCTCGCGCCTTTTAGGTTGGAGCTCATAAGCTGAATATAGTCTATCACAACCAATCCCAGATTATGCTCCAGTTTAAGCTTGCGGCATCTTGCGCAGATGTCCGCAACCGTTACCGACGAGGTATCGTCTATATAAATATTGGCGTGGCTGAGCATATCAACCGCTTCGCCTATTCTTTCCCATTCTTCGTTCTTGATATTACCCTTTTTAAGACTTTCGGAGCTTATCATTGCCTCGCTCGAAAGCATTCTGTTTGCAAGCTGTATACCCGGCATTTCCAGATTGAAAATCGCAACCGTGGTATGTGCGCTGATTGCCGCATTCTGGGCAATGTTAAGCGCAAAGCTGGTCTTTCCCATACCGGGTCGCGCCGCAATCAGAATAAGCTCCGAGCCGTGCATACCCGCCGTACGCTTGTCCAAATCGATGAATCCCGTAGGTATGCCCGTGACCTCGCTGTTTGATTCCGACAGCGCCGTGATATGCTCCACGCTCTGTCCGAGGTACTGACGTATATGAACCGGGCCGCCGGAGCTTTGCTCCTGCGACAGCTCGATAATCGACTGCTCCGCCGTGCCGACAATGGTGTCCGGCTCCTCGTCGCCGCGGTAGCACTGCTCCGCAACATCCTCCGAGATTTTTATCAGCTTGCGCAGCATGGACTTTTCCGAAACAATCTTTGCGTAGTGCTTGACGTTTCTTGTTGTCGGAACGATATTCATCGTTTCCATAATAAAGCTCAGTCCGCCGACGCTCTCAAAGCTGCCGCGGAGCGTCAGCTGATCCTTTAATGTTACGATATCAATCGGCCTGCCCAGATTGTAAAGCTCCGTAACCGTATTAAAAAGCTCCCTGTGACGGTCGATATAAAAATCGTCCGCCTTGCAAAGGCTCATTACATCGGGAATACACTGCATATCCAAAAGCATAGAGCCGAGGACAGACTGCTCCGCCTCGCGGCTGAACGGTAGCGCTCTCTCAAATCCGACATTTTCCTCCATTTGTATTCCCCCTTTCGGTAATTTGTCCTTTTAATTTTTGTACTAAAGCTCGGTTATGTCAACCTTGAAGGTTCCGGAGATATTTGCGTAAAGGTGTACCTTAACCTCGGTCACGCCGCAGCTCTTTATTCCGTCCTTTAAATCGATTTTTCTCTTGTCTATGTCAATATTGTACTGCTCTTTGAGCGCCTCGGCAACGTCCTTCGAGGTTATCGAGCCGAACAGCTTGCCGCCAACGCCCGCCTTTGCCTTCATTTTTACGGTCATTTCCTTCATGCGCTCCGCAATGTTTCTTGCCTTTTCCTCCTCCACATTTCTGTGGTACTGCTCCGCGCCGCGCTTGCCTTCAAGCTCGTTTAAAGCCTGCTTGCTCGCCTCTTTTGCAAGACCCTTCGGAAACAGAAAGTTCCTTGCATATCCGTCACTTACGTTTATAAGATCGCCCTTTTTGCCCTGTGACTTTACGTCCTGTGTCAGTATTACCTTCATTATTTACCATTCCCTTCATATATATCTGTTGCCTTTTATTCGTCAAGCGCCGAGTCAATTGCCGCTTTAAGCTGCTCCACAGCGTCCTCCATCGGCGTGTCCTCCAGCTGTGCGCCCGCTATGGTTATGTGTCCGCCGCCGCCCAGCTTTTCCAGTATGACCTGAACGTTTATCGAGTCGAGCGACCTTCCGCTTATCGCAATCCTTGTGCCGGTATCGACCAGAACGAACGACGCTTCAACGCCCGATATATTAAGCAGCTCGTCCGCCGCCTGCGCCGCAATCACGGTCATGTCGGGGCGTTCGTCATAAAGGAACGACAGCGCAATGCTGCCCCGATAAAGCCGCGCGCGTCTGATTATATCCGCTCTTGCGACATAGCTTTCAAGGTTTGTCTTAAACAGCCTGCGCACCTCCACCGGGTTTACGCCCATACGTCTTAGGTAGGACGCAGCCTCAAACGTTCTGACACCCGTTTTGAACGTAAAGCCCTTTGTGTCCATAAATATCCCGGCATAAAGCGCCTCCGCCTCCTGCTGCGAAAGACGTTCGTTGTCCTGGAGGTATTGAAGTATCTCGGTTATCATCTCGCAGGTCGACGACGCGTAAGGTTCGTGATAGGTAAGAACAGCCTTGTCTATAAAGTCCTCCGAACGTCTGTGGTGGTCTATCAGCGCCACGTTTGACGTATGCTGCAAAAGCTCCGGACACTCGACCATTCCGGGACGGTGAACGTCCACTACAATTACAAGCGAATCGTTTCCGTATATATTAAGCGCCTGTTCGCCGGTGATGAATGCGTCCTCGTACTCCGGCAGCTTTTCAAACTCGTTAAGCAAAAGTCTTGCGTTTGTGTGGTCCTTATCCACCACGATATACGGATTGCCGCCGCGGCTTTTTACCGCCTTAAAAAGTCCGATTGCCGCGCCAAGGCTGTCAAGATCGGAATTTTTGTGACCCATAATTATTACTTTGCCCGCGTGGTCGATAAGCTCTCTCAAAGCGTGCGCCACAACCCTTGCCTTAACCTTTGTGCGCTTTTCGACCTCGCGCGTTTTCGCGCCGAAGAACGTAAAGTTCGCCGAATCGCGGATAACAACCTGGTCTCCGCCGCGGCCGAGAGCCATATCTATTGCAAGCCGCGCATGGCGGTCGCCTTCCGTTATATCGCCGTCGGATTTTCCGACGCCTATGCTCAGCGTTACGGGAATCTTGTTTTCGTGGTTGATTCCGCGCACCTCGTCAAGCACCGCAAACTTATTCTCCATTATTTTTTCAAAGCTCTTGCTGCTGAAAAACACAATAAACTTATCGCGCTCGTACTCGCGCGAAACGCCGTCGCCGAGCGCGACCCACGCGTTTATTTTCTGCTTTATTTCGCCGACCAGCGTTCCGTGATTGGAATCCGGAGTTTCCTTCAAAACCTCGTCATAGTTATCGATTATTACAATACATTCGATTACCCTCTCGTCCTCGCGCTGCTTTGTAGCCATGACCTCCGCTGTCTTGTCGATGAAATAAAGCACGATAAGGCTGTTTTCGTCCTTCTTTTTGCCGCTTTTCGCGACATTCCCCCACACCTCATAGTGGTTTTCGCCTATACGCAGGTTTATGCGGGTTTTTTCCTCGTTTTCCACGAGCTTGCTTATCTGAAGCTCCGGTATCTGCTCCTGAAGCGAAAGTCCGAAAAGCTCGTCCTTGCCCAAAGCCTTTTTGAACCACTCGTTGTACCAGCTTATTCTGCCCGACATATCGGTGATTACAAGCGGCGCGGGATAGTTAAGCAGCGACCCCTGCGTATTGCTGTTAAGACAAAAATCAAGCTGCTCGACATAATTCAAAAATTCCGTCTTGCTCTTTTTTATATGAAAGAACTCAAATATTATCAGCGCCGCCGACGCCGCAAGCTCAAAAAAAGCCTCCGGCCGTCTTTTTACAGCCAAGAATATTCCGAACGCGGCAAACAGCACTCCGTATACCGCAAGCCGTATATACCGCCTTTTTGCATTGAAAAAATTCGCCGACTCCATACGCTCGTTTTTCATAAGCTGACAATCACCTCCGTCAATAAGGTTTTTCCGCCGCCACGCACTGCTGTGCCGCGGCACTCTGTATCTGTGTATCCCTGTATCCCTGTATTCCTGTATCTTAATTCATGTATCAGTCGCTGATACCTCTGTAGTTTCTTGTACTGTCGAAAAGTCCCATAAATATAAGGACATATGCCGCGATGATAAACAAAAATCCGCCAAAGAAGAACACCGCCGCATAAATCGCCGCTCTCGCGCCGCCGGAGCGTATTTTCGCGCGCAGCTTATAATCGGCAAGCGAAAGTCCGCATACTCCAATCAGCGCAAACAGCACAAATACCGCGTTTGCCGTGACCGACCACACGGGCGACCCCGACTTCATAAACAGCATGGCAACGTACAAAGCCACCGCCGTATACGCCATACTCCGCGGCGCCTTCATCTGTGAGAACAAAACCGTGTCCGCATCCTTTATCTTTGTACGGCGCAGCACAAAGCCGCTCAGTCTTACAACCGCATAGCCGACCGCGGCGGACATCAGTATCACCATTGACGGGAAGTACAGCTTTATCATATACTCCGCCGCTGCAACCATTGCTTTCATCGTTTCAGCCAGCTTTGCGCCGTCCGCGCTCTTTGATGCGTAGCCGCCGATTACGGTGTTCATCATATCCTCGAACTGTTTTGCCGCTTCCTTAATCATTTCCTCAACGCCCTGACCGGTAAGCAGCTTGTCAACCGCAAACAGCTCCAGCAGCCAGCCCGCGCACAACGTAAGACAGCACACGGAAAGAGTTGCGAAAAACGGCTTATCCTTACCCATGCAATATCCCGCGGCAAGTCCCGGGAGCACCGACATCAGCACTGTCGAAAGAGCGGCAAGCGGACTTCCCATAACTATAACCGAAACCGCAAATATTCCCAAAACCGCGGGCAGAGCCGCTTTAAGCCCGTTCCGCGCCGCAAGCGCCGCCATGGGGATTCCGCACACAAACATTCCGAATCCCGAAAGGAACGGAACATAATATGTCAGAAGTACCAATATAACCGTCAGCGCAATCATCATTGCGCCCTCTCTTACCGCCTTTGACCTATCTCTCATTGCCGCACAGCCTTTCCCTCAGCTCGCTCATATCCCTGTAGTTCTTCTCAATCGGATGCTGCTGCTCGATACTGCGGTCAAGCTTCGCCTTCATGTACCTCATTACCGTGTCATAGCTCACGCCGAGCCGCCGCGCCAAAACGTAGGTCAGGTTGATTATATCCGCCGCGTCGTCCGCAAGCCGCTTTTCCGTCTCGCTGTCCGCCTCGGCATTTATGTCCTCAAACATTCCGCAGACGCTTTTTAAAAGTTCAACCTTCAAAAGCTCCACGGTTTTTATGTTATTTGCAATTTTTATTTCCTTCACAGTATCAGCCATCAGCCTTTCCGACTTGAAAAAGTCAATCACCGCCGTATTTTTTACATATATTATTATGCAGTATACTATTATAACAAATTTATTTTCTTTTTTCAATACCCCCGCTTAAATTTCTGCATAAATAATAAATAATTTCTTCCGTGCCGACGTTTTTTAAGTCAAAAACCCGACGAAGTTTTTTGTCCTCCGTCGGGTTTTTCGGCAGTCGAAAGCGGAAAACCGCCCTTAGGATTCCCTCTTTCGGCTAATCTGTTTTATTCTTCGCAGAGTATTACCTCCGCGTCCTTCTCGGTGCACGATACCTCAACCGGCAGCGTTGTGCCGTGTACCGTAACCTTCCAAATCCTTTTTTGCGGCTTGCCGTCATAGCTGCCGACACGCTCGCCGATACGGATTTTTATTTTGTCGTCCGCCGCGCTGCAGCATATCCGCGTATGGCACGATGTCTTTGTAAGGTAGTCAAGGCTTATGCCGTCATCCTCGCGGAATATGTACTTCGACTCGCCGTACGGATAAAAGTGCAGCTCAGTTTTCTCGTCCGTGTACTGACCCACATAGTCGCGGTCGCGCCACTTGGGAATTATCGCGCCCTTTCTGATAAAGAACGCGCCGCCGCGGTCGGCGGGCGGCTCGTAGCCGTCTATTGTCTGCCTTCCCTCATATTCCGCGCCCGTCCAGTAGTCAATCCACCTGCCCTCCGGAAGGTAAACCGTATCGGTAAACGCGGAGATTAGTATGCTGTCGCCTATCATGTACTGTCTGCAAAGCTCCAAGCATTTTTCATCGTTCTGAAACTCCAGAGCCATAGGGCGCAGCATGGGAACGCCCGTTTCGTGGCACTCTATCGCCGCAGAATACATATACGGAATTATACTGTAGCGGATTCGCGCATATTCGGTGTAGACCTTCTCGTTCTGCGGTCCCGCAATCCACGGCTGCCTTATGCCCGACCACGCGTTATGGTGCGCCCACGGCGCGAGCATAGCGAAGTGTATTGCCTCCTTGCAGAATATATCCATGTCGACCGTAGAGTTCATAAATCCCGACATGGCAAGGTTTTCGAGCCATATCATGCTGCCCTCCTGTCCGCCGTTGTCGCCTGTTGTCGCCGCGCCCCACCGCTGCTGTCCGGAATAGCCGCCGCTGTAGTGTATAAACGGCCGCATATTCATCTGCTTTGCAAAGCCGTTGTGCATCTGTTTCATGACAAGCACCTGTGAGATGTTGTGCATTTCAAGCTCGCTTTTGCCGTTGGTGTAAAGCTTGTTCGGCTCAATCCGCATAAGCATATCGGCGGGGTCGATTTTCAGTCCGTCCGCTCCGTCATCGATAAACTTCTTAACATGGTCATACCACGCAGGGAGCTTGCCCTTGCCCGTTACCTGACGCTCCTCCTCGTCGCAGAGGTCGTATTCCATGCACATCCAAAGCGTCATATGAAATCCGAATCGGCGCAGCGCCTGCGGGAACGACGTCTGACAGTCCCTTGAGTGCATCCATTCCTCGATATGAAATTTTTTCAAATCCCACTGCTTGTCAAACGAATAATCGTAAAACTTTGTCATCCACCCCGGCTCCAAACTCACATTGTCGCACGGTATGTGCTTTTCGCGGAATTTCAGCATATCGTTCATTATCTCGAACTGGTTTTGGTGTATCTGCGCAATGTAGGTAAGACCGTACGCCCACTTTGGCAGCAGCATACTTTTTCCCGTTATGTCGGTGTAGAGCCTGATTATATCCTTCATGGAATCGCCGTAAAGCAGGTATACGTCAAGGTCGTCAAAGTTGCCCATTACCGTAAGTCTGCCTTTTACGCAGTCGTCAATATCTACAAAATGTCTGTCCTGTGCGGCGATAAAAAGACCCCAGTTTTCGCTGCTGTAGACAAGCGGAATCGAAACCTCATCAAACTGGTAAACCGCCCAGTTCTGATATGAGCCGCCGCGAAGCTGCACGCGGTCGCGTCCCGCCTCGCCGAGTCCGAAAAACCGCTCGCCGTCCTCTGTTCCAAAGCTGATACCGAACGTCCGCTCGGAGTCCCTGCCCTCCAAAACTTCATAGCTCGGCGGCAAAACCTCGTCGGGTCTGCCCTCTATGCGGCTTATCGGGATTTTTTCGCGGAATCGGTCAAGGAGGTAATCCTCCTCACCCTGCCAAAATTCGTCATCCGTCTGCGGGCGGGTAAAAAATTCAAGCCGTCTGCCGTTCGGAAGGATGACCGCGCCGTCCTCTATCCGCGCGTCAGCCGTGCCGTCCTCCTTCGGTACCTGTAAAAGACCGTATCTTTCAAGGTAGTTTTCGCGCATTTCCCCGCTTTTGCAGATTCTCACAATTCCCTTTTTCAATGCCTTTGCTGTGTAATTCAAAATTTGTCACCCCGTTTTTCGGCACAAAAAGCCTTTTTCGGCTCTGCCGTGCCTTAATAGTTTGGGGACGCACATTCCGCGCGTCCCCGATAAAATTTTGCAGTGTGTTTTGTTTATTCTGCGGTTTTTGTTGCCGGTGTGTTAAGCAGCGGCTTTAATGTGCCGATACCGTCAAATACAAATACCTTGTATGTGCAGCCCTCCGGCATATCAACATTGTATACCGTGTACTTGTTTCTTGTCGGTAATGTCCTTACAACTGTATTTTTGAGTGCGCCGTCAGCGCCGTATACAGCAGCCGCAACACAAATCGAGCTGTTATCCTCGCCCGCATACTGTGACGGATTTACCGCAACCGTTATGGTATTGTCGCTGTTCTCGGTTACAAAGGAAGGCGCTGCGGTTTCTTTAATCTTTATGGTGAAACTTGTCGGGCATTCCGCCCCTGGTAGACCACAGTTTCAAAGTAAGATATGTTCCGTAGCTGCTATCCGCCAGAACCGACTTAAACTTATCCGTTACATCAATACTTGTATTATTTTCCGAAATTCTTCCCAATGTTTCTCCGTTTACAAATGTACCGTTTTTCATCTCGTCATAGGTTGAATTATCGCTGATGACATAATCCGTTTTCATCGCTGTTAAATCATACCACTGTCCGTTAAATTTATTAACCTTTGCATTCATTGTAACAGATTCGATTTTATCAACAATCTTTTTGTATTCGGACACGTCATACTGATAATAAATCTGTGTCGAATCATTGTATGTTTTTATGGTTTTGCCTTCAGCAGCAGCCGCACTGATTTCAATCGGCTTGGCATCCGATTGCGTGCTTACTACTGCGCGGTAATTATTGTTTGCAACCGTAGTTTCGCCCTTCACCAATACAATTTTAACCGTTTCTGCTTTTGCGGTATTTTTTGCAATCGCAACAGCTTTTATTTTATGCACGCCTGCTGAAAGGTCCGCAATGTCCGCCGTATATACTCCGTCCGTATTTTCCGTAACAGTTGCTTTAAGCGTGTCACCGTCATAAATTTCAACCTTTTCAATATCGCTGCCCACGCCCTCAGCCTTTACACTTACGGTCAAATCCTCACCTGCATAATTCTGTTCACAAAGAACTATTTCAGCTTTAGGCTTTGCCATAAGTTCAAAATACAGTCTCGGCATTTTATTGTCGTCTGTAGAGCCGATTATTTCCGTTGCACCCCAGCTTGTGTACATCATTACCGAGAATTTTCCGTTTTTCTCTGTAACATAATTTGTCAAATCAAATGCCGCTTTGGTATGATCCATATCAAGTCCGAGGTTATCAAAGCTGCCCTTTGTATTTAATTCGCTGAACAAATCTCTTGCAGCCTGGTATTTTATGTTTGCCTTTGCCGTCCGGTTTATGGTCGGCATTACATATGTCACATTACCGTCGCTGTCGGTTTCCTTCATGGATTCAATCGAAATATCGTTTGACGGAACATCATAAAACTGCATCGGAGGATTGTTTCGTCCGTTGTTTGCTCCGTTTCCTGTCAGCAGGTATGCCGCCTTGACATCGTAATCCAATATTCCGTCATCGTCAACATCAAGAATCGACGAAATATCAAATTTCATAAATACAGGCGCTCCGGGCTCCGTAATCGAGCCGTTGCTCTTAATCCAGAAATTACTTCTGTCCGGGGTTTTGTTGTCGGATAAGAGCTGTCCGCTGTAATCAAGATTATCCTTGAAATTCGGATTTGTAACCTTATTGGCTTTAACAACATCCTTTAATGCCGTCTTTACCGTACCCTTAACAAACAAACGTGCGTCAGCCGAGCCTGTTGCTCCGTATTTGTCGGTTGCCTTGACCGTTACGGTATGCTCGCCCTGTGCAAGTCCCGAAAGCTGTACGGTATATGTGTCGCCGTCGTTTACAACTTCAACGCTTTGTTCAACGCCGTCAACATAGAATTTAACCGCAGCTATGCCGTTTGTATCTGTAGCAGTCGCAACAACCGTTGCAGTCTCGCCCTCATTTATCTTTTCAATCGGATTAAGCGTTACAACCGGTGCGTCATTTTCAATGGTTTTTACCCACAGGATAGGGAACTGGTTATTTCCGTACATGACTCTTCCGCCCCAGTTTTCGTATGCCATTATTGTTGCAAGAGCATTGTCGCTTGCCGCCTGCTCTTTAATGTAATCCGTTATATCAACGCTGAAATTGTAGTCGCTTTGTACGTTCTCCGGCAGTCCTGTTATGTCAGCTGATATTGCAGTTTTCGACAAATCCAGTCTTACATTTGCTATCGGAGTTTTATTTATCTCTATTCTGTTCGGAACTTTTTTCATGACCTCGGTTTCTGCACCGTCAACCGTTTCCGTAAATGTTTTTTCTGTATAAGAAAGAGTTAAATCATCTCCCGGAACATCATAGAGGAAGAAGTTGTCATTTGCTGCTACAACATGAACATATGCCGCGGAAACAATCTCCTTGCCCTTGAGTGCCGAAACATCCCACTGGAAGAAGAACGGTGCTTCGTAATTGTCCAAATCCTTATTTCCCGAAAGCCATTTATTTCCTTGGTATCCAGAAACAACGGTTTCGCCATTGCTGAACCTTAAATTCTGTATACGAATCTTATCATTATCCGTTAAGTTATATACCTTGAATATTGACTGGTCAATCTCGCATTTTATACCGCTCTTGTCTGCATTTCCCGCTATGCCGAAGCCACTGATTGTAAGCGGTTTTTCGCCATTGATTGTTCCGTCAGCGGTCGTCAGTGTAACCGTATGCTCCTTGTTTTCAAGACCGGACGCAAGCTCAACTATTCTGCAATCGCCTCCGTGGAGCAGAGCTTTTGTTTTGGTTTCTCCGTCAATGGTATACTGTATATCGCCGTAAGCCGAATTTGAGTTATTTACATTTGTCATTATTTCAAGGCGCGTACCCGTAAACTTAAAGTTAAATACCTGTCCCGACTCGGTTGCCGAAATCGCACCCGTGCTTGTGTCGTAAGACCAGCCGTTTCCTATCTTGGTATAGCCGCTGCCCGCCGCCGTTGTCAGATATGCGTCAGCCGCAAGGCCGGTGTTTATCGGATTGGGGAGGGTTTTTGCCGTCAGGCTCGCCGGCACGTCACCCGCAAAAGCTGTGCCGAGGTAATCGGTTATGCACTTTGTGTAAAATTTGTGACCTTCATTCAGCGGATGAACAGAGTCTTTAAAATACTTTGCCCAAACCGTATCAAAGGTGTTTTCCTCTGTTACCTCGCTTGCTATCTGCTTTTGAATAGCGTCGCCCATGTCGATAACCGGGATACCGTAATGCTCCGCAAGCTTTATCTGCTCGTCCTTCTGTACAAAGGCTGCGCCGTCTTCCGCTTTACCCTTGTTTGTTGTAATAAGGCATACAATATCCATGTTCGGATTAGCCGCATAAAGTTTATTTATAAGCGACTCATAATAAAAGCTCGTTTCCTCCGCTGTCAGATGGTCATACTCGTCATTTACCGCAAACTCAATAAATGTGAGGTCGGGCTGTTCGTCCGTGCCCAGCTTTAACGCGCTGTCGGCTCTGAAA
The DNA here is from genome assembly GCA_900552305.1 of uncultured Eubacteriales bacterium. Classification (GTDB taxonomy): domain Bacteria; phylum Bacillota; class Clostridia; order Monoglobales; family Monoglobaceae; genus UMGS1494. Next base: position 11,412 of record URZD01000003.1, on the reverse strand, counting down.
AGACCGTACTTTGTACCCGTACCGCCTTCTCCCGCGCCGATAGCCGTTACCGCAGCGTTAGAAAATTGCTCCCCGATCCATTTTGTCGTAAGCGCACGGTAGGAGTCCGCATTTACGTTGTCCGCCGCCGCGCCGACCGTAATCGAGCCGCCGATATAGCCTATGTTCAGCTTGCCGTCGGTTTTGAGCTTGTAAAGCGTGTTTTGAAGTGCGCCTGTTTCCGCCGCAAATGCCGCGCTCGGAATCAGCGTCATCAGCATGAGCGCCGTCAGCAGCCATGCAACCGCTCTTTTACTTAACTTTTTCATTTTCATACACCTTCCTTAAAGATTTATATAAATTTTATTTTTTCTTATGTTATCAGGCATTATCCACAACCTATAATGCCGCTGTTCCATCTTTTAAAACCGCAAAACTATTGTTTTACGATATTTATGCTGTCGGCATACTGCCCCGCCGACCACTCTACACCAAAGCCGAGCGCCTCGGCGGTAAACCTCAGCGGGATATATGTCGACTGCGTAAGCTCGTCTATTATCGGAACTGTGTCAATATTCTTTTTCTCGCCGTTCACCTCGTACGCGCTCTGGTTTACGGTGAATTTAACCGTTTTGTCGCCGAGCGTTGCTGTCGCAGACTTGCTGTTTTCGTCCCAGTCCACCTTTGCGCCGAGCAGCTCCGCAATCTCGCGCATGGGATAAAGAGTTCTTTCCTCCTTCTCGATTATGCGCCGCGTAAGCGTTATCTTTTCGCCGTTTAAAAAGCAGTCTGTCGGCTTTTGTGAAATCGGCAGCATTACCGAGGTTACAGCCGTATTCCCGTCAATCAGACCCGTTCCGAAGCCGACCGCCTTATCCACGCCGTAGAGCAGACCGTCCTGTGTTCTTGCAATACAAAAGCCGTCGCCCGCAAGCTCTATCGAATACATCGGGAACGCTACCTCTGTCGAGGTGAGGTTATTCCCCTCCTGAACATTTCTGTATAGCGTGTCCGCCTGGTCGAGTACATAGCCGTCCATGCTGCCGCGGCGGAGCTGTGTCGCCGCTCTGGAGTTCTGCATAAGGTTGTTTTCCTTGTTGTACCAAACGCCGAAGCTCCTTCCCGTGTTTATATACACGCAGTCGCCATAGACAAACAGCGCGTTTGTCAGCTTAAGGCTTTTTGTCACCTTGCCCGCGCGCAGCGCGCTGCGGTCGTACTCCGACCACTCGTTTCCGATTATTACGCTGTCAAGGCTGTTGCAGCTTGTGACATTCTCGTCCAGCTTCAGCTTTTCGTAGCTGTACGCGAACGCGCCCTTTAAAAGCGGAATAAACCAACAGGTGTTTGCCTCGTCAAGAACAAGGTACTCGCCGTCCTCGCCGTAAATCCCCTTCGCTCCGCTCACAAGCTCGCGCACGCTCATTGACGTGCCGCTACCCGCAAGCAGAGCCGCCGCCGTGCCGTCGCTCCTCAAAACCATGTTCCCGTGTACGTCCGCCACGCCGTCGCACAGCTTTGCCGCCGCATAGCCGCCCGCCGCGGGAAGTCTTAAGCTGCCGTCAGCCGCGATATACGCGTATTCGCCGTTATACACACCGTCAACGTATACCGCACTTTCGACTACGCTTTTCGCGCCGTCCGCAAGCCGCTGACCGTTCATGGTGTAAAGTCCGCCGTCCGCCGTCACATATGCCGAATTGTTGAAGTCGACCACTCCGACCGCAACGCGCTGCGGAAGGTTATTTTCCGCCTCGCGGTACTTTACAAGCTCGCCATTTTCGCGCAGCGCATATGCGTCCGTTATCTTGGTAACGCCTATATACTGCGCCGACACTGCTGTCGGCGCAGTCGCCGCCACGCATACCGCCGCAAGCAGTGAAACCAATCTTTTCAACCGTCCTCATCCTCTCTTTAAACAAATTATCCGTTTATTCCGCAGCCGCGGTTTCGGTTTCCGTTCGTACTTCCGATTCCGCGGATTTTATCTCTGCGTCCGATTCCGCTCTGACCTCCGAATCGGAATCCGTATCCGATGCCGTCTTTGCGCCGCCGGAGTCATTTTCAATCACGATATAGTCATAACCCGTATTCAGCGGGGTCAATGAATCCGACCAAACAAACGCGCGCAGTGCAGTGTTCGCCGCCGCCGAAAGCGTAATTGTGACCTCCGTGCTGTCGGTCGCGTTTATGTGCCTGTTTACGGCTGCCGCGTCAAGCACTCTTCCGCTTTCCTTGTCGCAGACCGCAACCATGACCGCCGCGTCATATGCTCTGTCCTGGGTGTTCCACAGCCTTAGCGAATACGTCACGTCATATATACCGTCCTCACCCTCGCGCGCGGCTGTTTCTATCCATTTATCCGTCACTGCGATTTTCTCGTCCGTATACTTTTCATATTCATATACAAACGTACCCGCGGACGTTCCGATATAGACCCGCGGAAGGCTCGGATGAAATTCAAGCGTCCAAATATCCCTTGCCGCCGGCATACCGTTTATCCGCCGCCATGTTTCGCCGCCGTCAAAGGTTTCAAACAGTCCGCCGCTCCTGCCGTAGCTGATGTTGTCCGTTCCCCCCGCAACAAGATGAAGTCTGTTTTTGGGGTCCTGTGCAACCGCCAGTCCGTAAAAGGACGTACCCTCGGCGCTTGTGTCGGTTTTAGGTGTTATATTCACAGGCGTACCGTCCGAAAGTATCTTTGTCAGTCCCGAATACGAGCCGACATAAAGCACATCCTTTTCAAACGCGTCACAAATCATGCACTCCGCGCCGATGCTGCCGCCGTACGCCGTCCACGTTCTGCCCTCGTCCTCCGACCTTGCCGCAAAACCGCCCGTGGTACTGTAAACCGTATTTCCGTCAAACAGAGAAACCGCAAGCACCGTCTTTTCAAGAGCGCTCCAGCTTGCGCCGTCATCGTAGCTGACCAGATTCCCCGCATAAATTGTCTTGTTGTTGTCGGCATTAAATTCAATAAGGCCCACGCCCGTGTTCTCCGTGCCGTTCATCGCGGTAAAGGTTTTTCCGCCGTCAAAGCTCTGTTTAAGAATAAATTTACCTCCGCCGCCGACACAGACGATTATTCGGTTTGAATCCTTTGGGTCGCGTGCCACGGCGGTCATTGTTTTTGAGCCGTTGTAGCGGATTCCCCTGCCGTCCTCGCTCGGGTCATAGTCCACTATCGGATATTGCTCGCCCTTGTCGAGGTTTACCGTCCTTACAATGCCGCGGTCAATCGAGGTAATAAATATATCGCTGTCATCCTCATCGCTGAACAGAAAATCACTCGCCCTCATTCCCGAATATCCGCTTGACGATGCAAAGTAGGTATCTCCGCCGTCCGTACTCTTGTAGATTTCGCCGTCAAATGACGCAATCACTGTGTCGGGGTCGTTTCTGTCAAGCGCGAACGGCTCCGCGCCCCAGCCGCGGTTATCCTTTATAAACTCGGTACTTTCCGCCGCCTTTTCAGGAATTACAAAGCTCCGTCCGTTATCCGTACTGTAGCGCAAAGGGAAATGTGCGGGGCCTATCAGGACGTAAAGTCTTGGGTTTTCGCCGTAGCCGTACCTGACCGCCGTGACCCCGGGAAGTCTGCCCGACTCCTCCGAAAACGTGTATACCTCCGTCCAGCTTTCGCCGCTGTCCGTTGTTTCGTACAGCTTTTGTCCGCTGCCCGCAATCCAGTGTCCTCCGTCCTTGGGGTCAACCGTGACGGTAAAGCTCTCGCCCGCAATCGGACTGCGCTCCGCAACGGTATCTCCGCCGTCGGTCGAGATGAATATCCCGCCGCTTGTTCCGAATACGACCGTTTGGCTGTCGCCGCCGTCAACGTCCGTGTCAAAGAGGACTATGTCGCGCGTCACAAGTTCCGCAAGTGCGCCGCCCGCAAGCGCGTTCCATGTTTCGCCGTCATTGTCACTGTACACAGCGCCCGCGGTGTAGCCGTGACCGCCCGCAAAAATCCGTCTTTTTCCGTCCGCGCCGCGTTTTCCGAAGCGCAGAATCCTGTTATTCGATATGCGGTGGTAGCTGTTTGCGAATATCCGCTCCCATGTGTTGCCGCCGTCCATACTCCTGTAGATTCCCGTGTATTTTCCGTCGCCCTTCTTTTCGGTTCGTCCGACCCCCGTACCCGCAAGCGCGTACACGGTTTTTCCGTCCTCGGGGTCGACCGCTATATCGACAACGCCCATGCTGTTAAAGCCTGCGCTTACGCTGCGCCACGATTTGCCGCCGTCCGTACTGCGCCACAGTCCGTTTGTGTCTGTACCCGCGAACATCATGTTTGAATCCGCGGGGCTTATTTCAAGCGCCCAGTTCATCTGGCACGCCTCGCCGCCGTAATATCCCGCGTCAAGCTGCATCTTTTTTGTCATGTGCCAGTTCAGCAGCCACGGCGCATAGTAGGTTGTCGTGTAACGGTCGATTCCGTTGTCAACCTCCCGCGCCTCGGTCGGATAGTATGTGAACGATGTTCCCACACTGCCCGCAACGCCGCTTACCACTGCGGTATAGCTGCCCTCCGCGCCCGACATTCCGACTTTAAATTCGTACTGACCGCCCGCCGAGGTCGCCGCTCCCATGTAGTAAACCGAGTCGGGGTCGAGTGCGGAATAGTCAATGTCGATTTCGCCGCTGTCCGCCGCTCCGCTGTCCGGCTTGAATATTGTCAGCATTACCGGCTCGGTATCTGTTCTGTTCATTCTGCCGTGGATACGTACAGTCTGCGTTCCGTAGTCCACGGAGGCATACACAATACCCGCCGCGCTGTCAGTCCGCACAAGCTCAAACGTCCTTGTCACGGTTTCCTTACCGCCGAAGGTGACCGCCACGTCATAGCTGCCCGCCGCCATTTCGCTCATGTCAACACCGAAATGGTAGTAGGTTTCGTCCTCGCCCACTTTGCAGCTGCCGCTGTAGCAGCTTTCGCCGTTTGGGTTTCTTACGTCAACGCTTACCGCATTTTCACCCGTTTCGCCGCTTATACTGAGCCTGTGCGAATTGTTTTCGTGAAGGAAAACTATGTTTCCGCGCGGCTTTGTGAGCTTTAAATACAGCTGCGGATGGTTGGTGAAGTATATTGTCGAGTCGTAGCAGGGGAACATGGCATAGCCGAACTCCGTTTCTCCCGCCGCGATTTTGCCGTTTATGTATTCCGTAATATCCACCGCGCAGTCATCATTCCCGCGTGCAATCGGATAAAGGCTTTTCACCGCGTCCGTGCCGATATTCGCCTTTGCGTAGTCCAAGTTAAGAAAGGCGTTTTTCTCCGTTAATGCCGGTACGGTCAGATAATTCTGTCCGTTCTCCGGCAGCGCGTCCGCACAGTCATAAAATATCACCCTCTGACCGTCCGGGCCGTCCTGAAGCAGTACCGCGCTGTCAATCCGCCACCCCTCGGCAATGTACTCGCCGAGGTCAAACCGATAATAAAGCACCCGCTCCGGCTCGTCAAGATGCAGCGGTCCCGAAGTGTTCTTCGATTTTATTACGTAGTTGTAATTGAATTTCTGGTCTGTCTGTTCCTCCTCGCCCCAGTGCGTATACACCACTGCGGTCGGGGCGGAGATACGCTCCGCGGTTACATACTTTTTGGAATCCGCCGCACCGCACGGCAGAATTCCCAGTGTAACCGCCGCAATAACCAAAGCTGCAACCGTTTTTTTCATAGTCCCGCTCCTTTACTGCCCGTATCAATCAGCTTTTCGCTTTTAAATCCGTTTGTCACATACACGCAAATCCGTACCGACTTCAGCTCCGTATCGCTTGGCAGGGTCGCCGCTGCGTGCAGCGTCTGCGTGTTCTCCGCCGCCGTCAGCGTTGCCGTGCCTATGCCGAAAGTCTTCATTATGTTATATCTGTCATACAGACAAACCGTAACCGTCACGGGCAGCTCCTTTTCTACAAGGCTTGTAATATCTACCGCAGCATTCACCTTCCCGCCTGCCTTTAACGCCTTTAAATCAAGCTCGCCGCCGTCCCCGTCCGTGAGGACTGCCGCGCCCGCCGTATAACTTCTGCAATAAACCGTTTTTGTCAGCGTACGCTCCGCGCCGCGGTCGTCCGCCGCATATACTGAAATCTCGTGCGCGCCGTCACCTACGTTGGTTGCCGGAACCGTCACAGTATACATATCGTCCGTCCGTGCCGCCGCGTATTCCTTGCCATCAAAGGTCACCGTCACCTTTTCGACCGTTCCGTCAGCGTCCGTCACCTCCGCCGCAATTCGTATACCCTCACCGCTTACCAAATCCGATGTTTCCGGACTTTTCAGCCGTATCACAGGTTTGGTGTTTGCGTCATATCTCAGCCACAGCTGTGCGCCGCGACCGTCCAGTACCGCGCTGCCGCCCCATTTTGAATAAAACATTACCGAAACCGAGGTCTTTCCCACATGAATTTTGTTTTTCAGATAGGAGGTAACGTCAAACGCAAGGTTGTACCCCTCCGGAATCCCCGGGTAAGTACCACTCAAATCGGGAGATGTCCCGCCGCTGTTATATGTCCTTGCCGTTATAAGACCGCCAACAGGAATCCTTTCCGGTACGTCCGACCCCTCCGCACGGCTCAGGCTTAAATCATCGCCCGGCACGTCAAACAGGGTAAAATTCTTATGATTTCCCGATTTCCAGACAAGTACCGCTTCCTTTATGTCGTACTCCGAATAGTCGGAAATGTCATATCTGAAAAATGCCGGCTGAAGGTACTCGCCCGCGGGGTCGTCCTTCTCTATAACATTAAGGCAGATATGTCCGTAACCGGCATCGTAAACGCCGCTGCCGCTTTTGAACACTGTCTGAACTACTCTGTCCGACGCGGTAAGCACCGCACTTTTTGATTTGCTGCCTCCGTCCTCTGCCGCAGCCGCGCCGCCGAAGGCGCAGACCGCCGTGCATATCGCAAGCAGCAGGCATAGCTTTTTCATACAGATTCCTCCATATGTACAATTCTGTTTCAAGGTCAAAGCCGTATTCACAGGCTTTGACTGTTAAGGGGCGTTGCCGTTCGGCTGCCGACACTTAGGTTTCTTTGCCGTTCGTGCCGCCCCTTTTCTTTATTCCGCGCTAAACTCCGCAGGCTCGGCAAGCAGATTCATTGCCGAAAAACCGTCTACCGCAAAAGCCTTAACCCTTGCGCCGAGGAGGTTTATATTCGGAACAACCATGCTTGCTGTCACGGTTTGCGCTCCGCCCTCTGGGATACTTGCCTTTGTAAACCTAATTTCCTTTGCGGTGTTATATGCGTCATAGAGTACAAGCACAACCGCCGTTTCTATTCCGCCCTTCTTTGCCGCCGCAATGTTCATACTTACGTTTATTGTTTCGCCCGCCTTTAAAGTCGGCTTTGCGCCCGCCGCGTTTGTAAACTCAACCGAGTTCACAGAGTATTCGCTGACATACACAGTCTTTTCCACTGTGCGCGTGCCGCCTATCCAGTCCGATGCCGTAAGCCGCAGAGTATGCGCGCCGAGTGTCGCCCTGTCTGCCGCAACGGTTGCCGTAAACATATCTCCGTCCGCGGTCAGCGGATATTCCGTACCGTCAAAGTACGCCTTGACCTCGCCAAGCTCCGGACTGTCCTCGTCCGTTACGCGGAACGCTATATCAATCGCGGTATTCGGTAAAAGTGCGCTTGCCGTAGGACTGATAAGCTCGATTTTCGGCAGCTTGTTCGCCGTATACGTCACATAGATTTTCGGAGGATTGCTCGTGTTGCCCAGCGACCTCTGACCGTTGTTTACCTGGCGGAACAAAAATCCCGTAACATTGTTGCCGCCCTCGACCTCGCTTACAACCGCTGATGTAACGTCAAACGCTACCTTATATACGTCGCCGTCTATCGCATAACCCTGCTCGCGGAGCGTTCTGCCGCTGTAGTTCACGCTTGCGGTGTATTTGGAATCGTACATTGTTCCCGACTTGTCAAAGCTCGTCGTGTTTGAATCCCACTTGCTGTTATCGTAAATCCTGTGCGCCATTACGTTGTAGTTTCCGTACTGGGTACCCCAGTCGGTCACAACCTCTACCTTTTGTATGTCATAATCCGCAATATCGGTCATATCCAGCTTTACAAGCAAAGCTGTCGAATAGCCTACGCCCGAGCCGTTGTTGTCGCCCTGGATATTGTACTTGCCGAGCGAGCTGCCGACCAGTGCAACGTCCGCCGCGTCAATCAACTTGTGCATAACTCTGTTGTCCTGCTTAACCACTGCAAACGTCCGCTCCGCGGTCGCCGTCTTTACGCCGTTCGTTCCGTCATATCCGTAATCCTTAACCTCCGCCTTCAGCGTGTAGTCGCCTATGGCAAGCTCGTCAACGTCAAGACTTGCTGTGTATACGCCGCCGTTTTCCTTTGTTTCAAGCTCTTTTCCGTTCAGATAGAGCTTTGCGTCAAACTCGCCGTCATCTGCCGCGGTGAACGCAATATCCACTGTTTTGTCCTTGCCCTTTACAAACGCCTTGCTGTCATCGGGAGCGGTAAACTCCACGGTCGGCGCGGCATTTTTGCCCGCATATTCGATGCAGATTGCAAAATCCTTTGTAAAGGTGTACTCCGCATCCTCATCAGATGTTGATACGCGGAACAAAGCCTTTCCGCCGTTCGCCGCCGCGTCCCTTACAAACGCTGTTGCGTCCGTTTTGAAGTTGTAGTCCTCTATCCTAAGACCCGCATCGTCAAGGTACAGACCTGCGTTGGGGTCGGATATTCCGCACTCCTCTTTTGTCAGAGGGTCAAGGCTGTCCACAGTCACGCTTGCGAATGCCGCCGCGTCATACGCGGGCATTTCCGCAAACTCGCCGTCCGCCGCAAAATCCTCCGTAACTCTGTAAAACTCAAGTGCCGCGCCCTTTGCGCCGCTGTCCGCCGCGCCTATTATCCACGCGTTTTTCACGTCATAACCCGCGCCCGACAGCGCCGACACATCGATTGTGTAATAAAGCGCCCTTTCAAGCGCTCTTGACGAAACCGCCGCGTCACCCTCAAGAGGTGTGCTAAGTCCTTTTTCAAGATTGAGTCTTACCGAAGGCTCGATAATATCGCTTTTCTTTACAAGTTCGCTTGCCTCGACCTCGAAATCCACCGAGTCCTCCGCGCCCGACTGCGCCGTTGCCACCACGCGCAGCGAGTGTTTACCTATGCCCTTTACTCGTACATGACCCGAGTATTCTCCGTCACCGTCCGCAGTCAGTGTGCCTGCCTCGTCATTTGTCGCAGTATCGATAACCTTTACGCTTTTTACGTTGGTTACGTTTTCAACCGTTGCCTTTACGACAAACGGTACGTTGTCATACACTGCGCTCTCCACCGAGCTGTCGGAGTTTACCGCCATGAGTTTCACAATCGGATTTTTTGCGACCGTCAGGCGGAGCTTTGGCGCAGCCGCGTCAAGGTTTCCGTAGCTTGGGTATTTTATATAGGTCATCAGCGAGAACGAGCCTTGCTCACGCTTTCCGTTCACATAGTCCGTTATATCCCATTTAAGATTCCAGTCTGACGGGATTCCGTCATAGCCGAAGGGGTTGTCGGCAAGTCCGGTTTCGGAAAAGTATCTGTCGGCTGCCTGTATACGCTTTGGCATATCCTTCTGCGCCGCACTGTCATAGCTGTATTCCACGGTAATATCGTTGCCCGGAACGTCAAGCAGAACATAGGTTGCCTTATGCATTGCCCTCCATAACAGCTCCGCGCCGACTATGTTACTGCCCTCCGTCACATAGTCGGAAATATCAAACTTCATAAATGCCGGCTGCTTATATTCCGCAGTGATGTCCGCCATCTGGCTTATATTCTTGTCCATAAAAAGGGTTGTGCTTGCAGAGGTGTTTGTGTTTCTGTCGCCGCTTATAAAGTTTATGTTCTTTACAAAGTCCTTCGCGTCAAGCATCACCGTGCTGACATCGGAATCCTGCCCCGCGTCCGCCGCCGAAACAAGTCCGACCGTGCCGAAGCTCGTCAGAATCATGCACACAGCCAAAATTAAACTAATACGCTTCATAATCATTCCTCCATATTCCACGGCTGCGGCGGGTATGCCGCCGCCCGTTTAGTTGTCATTATGTCTGAAATAGCAGTTGCGGCGGTCATGACCGTACTCGCGCTGCGCAATAATTCTGTCCGCACTGTCGCCCACAGACGAATACGGCTGCACGGTATCTGCGCTCGGCACCGTAACCTTCAGCGTTCCGTCCTTCAAAACCTCATAAATACCACCGCCGTTATATGCGTAGTAGATAAGGTAGGTCGTAAGCTGCGTGTCCTTCTCGCGGAAAGTCATGCTGTTGTAGTCAATACCCTTTTCGCCCACGCGTGCGTAGGTGTCCTCCAAATCGTACACGATACCGGTCGAAAGCCGCCAGTGTCCGTCGTCAAGCGCCGTGTCATAGATAAACTCGTCATTCTCGTAATCGTAAATGCGGTAAAGGTTTGTATATCCCTTATCCTGATTGAGATGAACATTGAGGTAGTTCTTCTTGTCCTTCTTGATATAGAACGCGTCACCGCAGTTAAGCTCCGCAAGTGCGGGGATTCTGTCCTCGTCCTCAATCTTAACATAGGCGTTCGTCTTTGACTGTCCGTCATAGTAGGTTATAACGCCGATTGTGTCGCCGTCCGCGTCAAGCTCGTGCGAGTAGCTCTCGAACACGCAGAAGTAGCTGTTTGTCGGAGCCTGCTGTCCGCCGCCCGAGCCTTCTATGCCCGACTTCTTCATTACCATTACGTCAACCCTTATGGTGTCCGCGCCCACCGAGTACACGTCACATTCGCAGTTTGCGTCGTCGCTCAATGTGTTCGGCGCATATACCGTTACGTCCGCCGTCGAGCTTACCGTATCGTTAAGACCGTAAAGCGTACCCGATGAGGTGTTGATATAAAACTTGCTGCCCAATCTGCCCGAGTTCTTCCAGCCAAGTCCCGAATCGGTCATATCCCAGCGTTTTACCAGAGTGTTGTCCTCCGACTCCCTGTCGGAAACAGTCGGAGTGTCAAACTTATAGATTTTTCCGTCATCATTTGTCCAGTAGCGCACTACCTCGGCTATCGCCGTTTTGCCGTTCGGATTCAGCGCGCCTATGATTTTGTCCGCGCCCCTACGCGTAATGCCGTCAACCTCGACTGACTTTTCAAGCGCGAAGGTCAGCGCCTTGTCCTCCTCTGCCGACATTACCGAAACGCTTACATTGTCGCTCAGCTCCGACTCGCGCTTTACGCGCATAAGCATACCGAACTTTCCGCCGCCCATGCCCGCAAGCTCGAACTGAACTATTCTTCCCGCCGCATTCAGATAGAACACGCCGGTTGTGCCTACAATGATTTTTGTTCCGTTTTCAAGGTAGCGCTTGCTTATCTTGTATTCCTTATCGTTGATTTTAACCTTGTTGTCACCCTTCATTGACGCTGCTCTGCCCTCGATAATGTCATCGGAAT
>URZD01000002.1 GCA_900552305.1 uncultured Eubacteriales bacterium | reverse complement strand
CCGCCGCAAACTCAACCGCGCCGAGCGACGATACCTCCTTCAGCCAGTCCGCAAGATAAAGAAGAAAGCATACGCCGAACGATATTACCGCCGCCGCAATCTGGCTCTCGGTCAATGCGGAAACAAACATACCTACCGAAATAAAGCAGCATCCGACAAGTATATATCCCGTGTACACGCAAAACAGCTCGCCAAGCGTCTGACCGCCCTCCGCCATTACGCATAACGCGGAAATCCCCGAAAACAGTACAGCCATAACAAAAACCGCGCACGCCGCAAAATATTTTCCGAGAACTATCTGCCACGATTTGAGCGGTGCGGACATATACACAGGACTGGTTTTCATGCGTTTTTCCTCCGCAAACAGCCTCATGGTGAGAATCGGTATCAGAAATGTAAACGCCACAATCGTGTTGTCAAGCATATTTCCGATTTCGGTGTTTTCGCCCATGACGTTGTATGCGACAAAATAATAACCGCATATCAGAAGGAAAACGCCGATAAACACATATCCTTGAATCGAGAGAAAATATGATTTTATTTCCTTACAGAATATAGCCTTCATTTTTTGCCCTCCGTTCTGCCCTTAGCGGAAGCCTTTCCCTCCGTCATGTTAAGGAAAGCGTTTTCAAGGTCACTTCCCGCAACCGAACACGAAAGTATCGGCAATCCGTGCTGCGACAGCCTTCCGAATATGCCTTCTCTGATGTCGTCTGCCGCAAGAACGGTCATGCTGCACCTTCCGCCCTTTTCCTCCGCATTGATTTTCTTTATTCCGTCAAGACCCGAAAGCGCTGCAAGAGCCGCGCCCCTGCTGCCCGCAACGGTGTATTCAAGAACAATGCCGCGGCTTCTCTTTTCGCTTTGTACGCCAAGCTCCTCCTTTGCGCCAAAGCTTACCAGTTTTCCGTTGTTTATCATCAGTATCTTGCTGCATACGGAATCAATTTCCGAAAGTATATGCGAGCTTAGAATAATTCCGCTGTTTTTGCCGAGCTTTTTAACCAGTTTCAGCATATCTCTCTTTTGGGCGGGGTCAAGTCCGCTTGTCGGCTCGTCAAGCACCAAAAGCGGCGGATAGGCAAGTATCGCCTGTGCCATACCAACTCTCTGGCAATACCCCTTTGAAAGATTGCCTATTCTGCGCTTTTTCATCTCTTCAAGTCCGCAAAGCTCGCATACCTCCGCAATGCGCTCCTTTTTGTTTGCCTTTATCCGCTTTATGTCGAATATCGTGCTCAGATATTCCGCAACCGTGAATGCGGGATAAAGCGGCGGCTGTTCGGGAAGATAGCCGATTCGCTCCTTTGCTGCTGCCGAATCCTCCATTATGTCAAAGCCGTCAATCAGCGCCGTTCCCTCGGCTGGTGCAAGGCAGCCCGTGATTATCTTCATCATGGTCGATTTGCCCGCGCCGTTCGGTCCGATAAAGCCTACAATATCACCGTCGTCAAGCGTGAACGAGAAATTGTCAAGCGCTGTGATTTTTCCGTATTTTTTTGTGACAGACCTTACTTCCAGCATAACGCATTAACCTCCATTACGGATATATTACCATCTCGGTAAATCCGTCGTTATATACTATCAGAGCCTTTGCATAATTTGTACTGTCCGAGGTATAGCCTACTATGTCCGCAGGCTTTCCTATTTTAAAGGTTTCGTTTTTGTCGTCATAAACATATATTCTCGCACTGCTGCACCTTGCCGCCTCGACCTTTGATGTATCGGACGGGTCAGATGAGATATTCAGCCACACATAGTCCGCGTCCGCCTTGTATACCGAGCCGTAGCGCATTCTTTCGTCCGATGCCATTGACGCGGAATAGCTTATACCGATAATGTTTCCGGTATTCCAGTCAAAGCTGTCGGTAAAGGTCGGATTCTGCGGGTCATAGCTGAAAATCTTGTGATAATACTTTACATCGTCATAAAGCCTTAGTATGCCGTCCCCCGATTTAAAGCAGAATATAACGTCTCCGCTCTTAAACGGCAGCTCGCTTGTGTCGCTGCGCATATCCTCGATAAAGATTTCTACTTCCTGCCCGTTCTGCATACCGTATATCGCCTGCTTAACCTCGCCGTCCTTAGCAACGCTGCGGCACTCGCTTATTACTATCGGTCTGCTTGACGAGCTTGCAACATATCCGTAATTCTTCATCTTTACCAGTGCGACGTCGCCTATTCCGATTTCGCCGCTTGTGTTAAATATATCTACGTTTGTGTATGTGACGTAACCCTTCAGCGTTTTTGGCGCCAATACCGCATACTGATAACCGTCCGCCGTTTCGTTTACGCTTGAGGTTTCCTTATCCGGCACAACGAAAATCGTTGCGTTTGGCTCAAGCGAGCAGGTTGCGCCCGTCTTGTCGCTTTGTGCGCCGAACACGCCGCCCGCCGCATACGCTCTGTAGTACGGACTTTTTCTTGTGTAAACCGTTTTAAAGTTCTCGTCGCTTGCCGACGGGAAATACATCGATGTTACATTACCCGATATGTTCAGCTCATACTTGCACACCTGACCGAGGTAATAGTCCATACTTTTAAGCGTATTTGACTTAATTGGCTCGCCGTTCAGCTTCAGATTTTTCGCCAGTAAATATGTCTCCCACGAGCCGCTCTGGTCAAAAATTCTTACGCTCGGCTGCGGGTCCATGCTGTCCTTATCCGCCGAAAACCGTTTCAGATACCCAAGTCTGTAACCCTTCTCGGAATCATTGTCCACATTGACAAGCTCGCCCTTTGTATTAAGAGCAAACACATATGTCGTTCCGAGCTGCAGCTCGTTTATTTTCTTGTTCTTAATCAGGTCGCGCAGCCTGTATGAAACACTGTATTTTTCGCCCGCGAGGTAAACCTCGTTCAGCTCTCCGCCGGCTTTTGTCCTGATTTTTTCAACCTTCTCCGTAATTGTTGCCGTTTCTACGGTCATTCTGTAATACACGCCCGCGCCATACTCGGTTTTTACCGATTCAATTATATTTCCCTTTACGATTGACGCAACTTCAATTCTTTTTCCCTTGTCGGAATATATTGCGTAATCCGCGTCCGTAAGGTCGATATTAAGGCTTTGGTCGTATTTGTCGTATATCACAAGTCCGTCTGTGGAAACAGACTCCGCAACCGTCAGCGTTACGTTCTCGATTTTAACAATACCGTACGCACCGCTGCCGTTTGCAATAAACTCCACACTTCCGTACTTCGGAATATACTTATCCACGTCGAGCGACTCCGCAAACACTCCGTTGTAAAGTATCACCGCATCATCCGCTATGCTTGCGTCCGCAGTCTTTCCCGACTCGGTTTCATACGAATATTTTCCGCCGCTGAAGCTGATTATATTCGCTGCGTCGATTTTAAGGCTGCGGCTGTTTGACTTTTGCGCAATATAAATCAAAGTTTTTTCATCAACACTGCGTGAATCCTTGTACCAAAATTCTGTGCTGCATCCGATATAGCCTTCCGCCGCCGTCCCTCCGACAGCGTATTCCGTGCTGCCGATTATTACCGTATCGCCCGACGTTCCGTCCGCCGCGGAATAAATTCCTGAAAATCTGTTCGCCGTAACCGTTCCGCTGCCGCGTCTTATATCTCTGTACACCGAAACAAGCGTGTTTCCGTCCACTCTGTAGTATGTATTCGAGCTGCCGAAGGTTTTCTGCTGCAAAATATCCGTATCAAGCAGGTTATAAAGCAGCTTTATGCTGTTGCCCAGCGTCAGCTCATCCGAGCCGGACGCCTTTACACCGTCAAGCAGTCCGATTCGCTTTGCCTCTGTCAAAAAGCCGACCGAATATCCGCCCTTGTAATATGACAGCTCGTCAAAGCCGAGTGCGGAAACCGCAATCTTCACAGCCTGTTCAAGCGTTATAACCGCATTGGGTTCAAAGACGTTCTCGCCCGTTCCGTTGACAATTCCGACAGAGTTAAGGTATAAAAGACCCTTGTCGGCGCTGCTCAAATCGCCCTTTGTTTCAATGCCGACCGCCGAAATATCCTCGACCATCATCGAAACAACGCCCTTTGCAAAATTCTCGCGGCTTACCTTATCATTTTCCGAAAATCCCTTTTCCTTTATATCGGTTATTCCAAGGGCGTTAAGCGCCTCAATCTCCGAAGCGTATGCGCTGTAACCGCCGTCCGTATTCGCGGTGTCCTCCGCCAAAGCAATCGGCTGCACCGCCGCCAGCATTGAAACCGAAAGGCATACTGCCATAAATCTTTTTATCAATTTCATATATTCTTCAATACCTTTCCGCCGCCGAAACCGAGCCGTTTCCGACAGGCTTATAAATATTTTATTTGCCGTATATTCCGTAAATCAGCTTTGCTGCCTCCGCACGGCTCGCCCGATCGTTCGGTCTGAAGCTGCCGTCCTCATAGCCGCTGACAATTCCGTTTTTATACATATACGAAACCGCCGCCTTTGCGTAATCGGCAACGCTGTCCATATCGGAAAAATCCGCATCCTTCGCGTCCGAATCAATGTTCATAAGCCGCGCAAGCATTGTGCATATGTCCTGACGGGTGATATACTCGTTCGCTCCGAAGTATTCATCCGATATTCCCGAGGTAACGCCGTTTTCGTGAAGCGCCATAACATAACCGTAATACCAGTCACCCTTTGTCACATCGGAGAATACGGAATCCCCCTGATTTATCTTCAGCCCCTTGCAAAGTGCAATCATTTTTGCAAATTCGGCTCTTGTAACATAATCGTTAGGACGGAATTTTTTGTCCTCGCTCTTGCTGATTACGTTCTTGTTCACAAGCGCGTATATGCTCTGCTCCGCCCATTCGCTGCCCGCAAGGTCGTCAAACTTCCATATGCTGCCGCCGTTTAGGTTATTTGTGCCGCTGCCGGGAATCGGTGAAATATCCACCTCGCTGTATGAGCCGCCTGTAGTGCCGCCTCCGCCGCCGGAGCCGCCGCTGCCGCCGCTATTACCCGAACCGCTGTTATCGCTCTTTGCCTCGGCAACAAGTGAATCAAGCTTTTTCTGCAGCTCCTTAAAGCTGTTTACGCCCTTTGCGTATTTTATAAAGCCGTTTGCAACGCTGTTTTTTCTCTGTGAGCCGAGCGCATTGTACCGTGTCATGTCAAGATCGATGTTTTCCGCATACTTTCCGACAATGCTCATCGCCTCGGTATTGTTTATCGCCTTTTCTATTCTCTCCTTCAAAAGCAGCTCCGAAATCACATACTTCAAATCCTCCGCCGTCTTTATCGGAGTTGTGCATTTTTCAAAGGCGTTATCAAGCGCGTTCTTATCCGCTCTGCCGTATTCCTCGGCATAGATTTTAATTTTGTCAAGCGTCAGCCTTTCACCGTATGTGTCTATTGCGCCGACAAGGCTTGTTTCCCTTTTTGAAAGCATATAAAGAACCGCGCCGAAACGTACTTCCTCCTCCAGCTTTTCATAGGTCGGTATATCGCAGCCTGTCAGATAATTGAAAATGAAGTCTTTATCCGAAAGTCTGTAATCTCTGATTTTCGATATTCCTATATCGTCCAGTACCTCATCGGTCAGAACTCCGCGCATGGCGCTCACCGTTGTCTTTTCGTCCGCGTCAGCCGCAACGCTGTCGCGGTAGGTGTTGTTGTACGCCATTATATAGCCGCCGATTTCGCCGTCCGTATCTTCATAGCCGTTTATTTCGCTTATTGTGACGTTTATACCCTTGTACTTCTCAACGTCCGACAATGAATATGTAAAGGAATACTCGCCGTTTGCGTCCGCCGTCCTCTCAAATTCCGGCTCATTGTTTATGCGGACGTTAAACGTCTTGTTGGCGTTTCCCTTTCTCAGCTTTCCCGAGAAGTAGATTTTGTCACCCTTCTGCACCGCATTTACCGACTGTGTATCTGTATAAACGTCAAAATCCGAAAGCGTGAGCGTTCCCTCTCCGCTTACTCCGTCTGCTGCTGCTAAAACGCTGAATACAATCTTTTCGTCCGTACAGTCGGATGGGTCAAATTCAAGGCTTACCGGAATTTTCTCGCCCGGCTCCGTTCTGTACTCCGCAAATGTACCCGGAATGTTGTCCGCGCTTATATAAACCGCGCCTGTCGGCATATCAGTTGTGACATAGCCGCGGAATATATACTTATCCGCCCCGCTTGGGAGCGCCGCCGGTTCCACCTCGGTATATGCGCCGCAGTATTTTTTAAACTCCGCCGCCGACGCCGTAAGCTCCGCACCATTATTCGTCACATCTATCGTACCGCTGCTTATCGGTTTCCAGTCGGAATCGTCAACCTGTTTTGTTTTGAAAACAAAATTATCTATGTAGACCGACGCGTTCTTGCTTATATTGTAAAAGGCAATTCTTATTCTGCAATTATCGGTTGTAACCTCGGATTTAAATTTATACGAAACGGTTTTCCATTCTCCGTTGTCAAGCACAAATGCCGGCGATGCCGCCACGGCACGGTTGCCGTCCATCTGAATAAAGTGCATCCTTACGCCGTTGCCCTCTGCAAGAAAGTCCGCCGATACGGTATATTCGCCGTTTTCTTCGACCTCCGCACAGTCAACGCTGTATATACCCTGATATGCAAATCCCTTGCTCTGCGGCGACGTACTCGTCTTTGAAAGCAGCGTTTTTGAGGCAACAAATCGGAGCGACGCATTTCCCGTTGACGCAGTATGCTCGGAGTGGAAAATATACGGCATTACAGTATCGTTCTTTCCGCTGTACGCCACACCAAAGCCGTCAATTCCGTCCTCAAAGTCGCCGCCCTTAACAAGCGCGCCCGCACCTGCCGCATAACTCACGCAGGACAGCTGCATTGCCGCCGCCAGTGTAAACGCAATCATTTTTGTCTTTTTCATGTGAACCTCCCTGTCAGTATGCCCGCTTTTGCATTTTTCCGCAAAGCATAGTTTTAATTCTTTAAGGAAATTATACATAATTTCTCCCTTACAGTCACTTGAATTTTTGGATATAATTCTTGAAAATTTAATAAATGAAACTTAAATTTTTATGCTAAAAAACCAAACCGGGTTTTTGCCGCCCTCATACGCCGTTTTATGAAACCGACAAGGCGGAACGCATTCCGTATAATGCGCTCCGCCTTGTCTTTTAGCTGTTGGGGTGGGGATTTCAGGCACGGTCGGGCAACGCCTCCGTGCCTGCTTTTTATTTACTTATTTATAAAGCTCTGCCTTACCGATGTCGTTGAACAGATTCATCTTAAATTCAACAACCTCTCTCATAGCCTTTATGCACGGCGGATAGATTGCATTCGGCTCAATCCAGCCCGGATTCTCGCTGAGTACCTCGCGGCACTTCTTGTAGAACGCAAACTTGATGTCGCTCGAAATGTTAATCTTGGAGATACCGATTTTTACAGACTCCGCGATTTCCTTGTCGGGGTTGCTTGAACCGCCGTGGAGTACAAGCGGAATATCAACCGTGTCACGGATAGTCTTAAGAAGATCCAGCTTCAGCTCCGGCTTCTTGTCCTTGGGATAGATTCCGTGAGCCGTACCTATAGCAACCGCAAGCGAATCAATACCCGTCTTTTCGATAAAGTCCTTTGCCTGCTGCGGGTCGGTATAAATGATGTCGTCCGAGCCGCCCTCATAGGACTCGCCGGTCGTTCCGATAGTGCCAAGCTCCGCCTCAACCGAAACGTCGGAAACCTTTGCAACCTCTACAACCTTCTTTGTGATTGCGATATTGTCCTCATATGACATATGCGACGCGTCAATCATTACCGAGGTAAAGCCGCAGCGGATTGCGCGGAGGATTTCCTCAAACTTGCCGCCGTGATCAAGGTGAATAACCATCGGCACTCTTGACTTGTTTGCCTCCTCGATACAGGTCTTTATAAAGCTGTCGCCGAGGAATTCAAGCTCTGTCGGGTGAATTGCCAGTATAACCGGCGCGTTCTTCTCGTTGGCGCTCTCTACAACACCTTTTAAAATTGCCTCGCTTCCTATATTAAAAGCGGGTACCGCAAATTCATTCTTGTCAGCAACGCTGAGCATCTCTTTCATATTCATTAACATAGTAAATACAGCTCCTTTTCTTAAATTTTATTTTTAATATTTGATATTTTTGTTTTTGCCTTCCGAGCCTGCAAGTCCGATATAGTATTTAACAAGCCTTTTGCTTTCATTCTCGGTTTCGCGGATAAGGTCAAAATAGTTTATGTCGGGATTCCCGTCAAGCAGCTTTCTTGCCGCGTCACGGTTTGCGTTCATAAAATCGCAGCCGACATTTATCTTGTTTATACCGTTTTTAACCGAGTTCAGAATATTCTCTTCCCCTGAGCCGCTGCCGCCGTGAAGGACAAGCGGCGCACCCGTCAGATCCTTGATTTTTTTCAGGCGCTCTATATCGAATTTCGGAACCATTCCGTCGGGATAGTTACCGTGCGAGGTTCCTATCGAAATCGCAAGCGCATCAATCGCCGTACGTTCGTAAAAATCCTTAGCCTGCTTTGGGTCGGTGTACATATTGTCCGCGGTAAAGTTTCCGCCCTCGCTTGCGCCCAGACAGCCTATCTCGCCCTCTATGCTTGCGCCGTGCGAGTGTGCGTAGTCCGCAATCTCCCGCGTACGTCTGATGTTTTCGTCAAGCTCAAACCTTGACATATCAGCCATTACTGAGGAAAATCCGTCGTCAATCGCTTTGATAATGTATTCCTTTTCCTCGCCGTGGTCAAGATTCAGCGCAACGCCTATCTTCGCCCGCTCCGCAAGGGTTTTCACAACCGGGGCTATAAGCTCGCTGTCGCAGTGAGTAAGCAGATGATCACGGAAAATGTTTATGATAATCGGTGAATCCGTTTCCTCTGCCGCTGTGATTACGGTGCGTGCCGTTTCAATATTGAAACAGTTTATTGCCATTATCGCATAGCCCTTTTCGTTTGCGTCAGCAAGCATATTTTTCATTGAAACATACATATTTACGTTTTCCCCCTTGTCGGATTAGCTTATTTTTATACCTGACAAATCCAGTTCTTCCTCTTCCTCGTCAAGCTTTACGGAGTCCTCCTCCTTTGCGTCCTTCTTAAGAGCAACCAGCAACAGCGCCGTTACAACCGTACCTACGGTAAGCGCCAGCATGAATCCCCACGGATTTATCATAGCCGGAACGATGAACATACCGCCGGAAGGTACCATTGAGCCGACATTCAGCATCATGATAAGCGCGCCGCCTATCGCAGAGCCTATCGAGCAGGATGCAATAACTCTTATCGGGTCAACCGCCGCAATCGGGATAACGCCCTCTGTTATCATACAAATACCCATCGGGAACGCAATCTTGATGTTGTCCGTTTCGCTCTTTGTGTATCTCTTTCTTCTGATAAGCCATGAGAGCGCAACGCCGAACGGGGGTATCATTGACGCGCAAATCTTAACCGCCTCCGGACCGTAAACGCCGTCCATCAAAAGTCCGTCCGCAAAGAGTGACGCAACCTTGTTCACCGGGCCGCCGAAGTCAAATGCCGCCATAGCGCCCATTATCGCACCGAATATCGCCTTTGAACCCGTCTGCATATTAACAAGGAAGTTTTGCAGCGCCTCCGATGCCCACGCGATAGGTCCGCCGACTACAAAGAACATTATAAGACCGATAACCACCGACGCAAGCAGCGGAATTATCATCATCGGCATAAGTCCCTGCGCCCACTTTGGTACCTTGAGCTTGTTTTTAAGGAACTCTACAAAGTAACCCGCGAGGTAGCCGCCGAGCATACCGCCGAGGAAGCCCGCGCCCATATTCTGAGCAATCATACCCATAAGTAAACCGGGAGCTATACCGGGTCTGTCGGCTATCGAATACGCGATTGCCGCGCCCATTACTCCGGGCAGAAGTCCCATGCCGTAAACACCGAGCGTTACCGCAGCCTCCCAGATATTGTAGCCTGCCTTATAATCGGAAATGGTTGACGGATTTCCGCCGCAGATATTTCCTATCGCTATCAAAAGACCCGAAGCCACTACAAGCGGCAGCATAAACGAAATACCTGTCAGCGCGTGCTTTTTGAGCTGTAACTTTTTAAACATTGTTTTGCCTCCTTTAAATTTTGGTTTTATGTTATGTTTTTATTTTTTCAGTTCTTCTTCGATTTTGTTAATCAGAGCCTTGGGCGACTTGATTGCTACATTTGTCGGAATCTCCACAATCCTCTTACCCTTAAAGCGCTCCTTGCCGCCGACTTTGATGTCAGCCGCGATTATAACAACGTCCGCCGCACTGATGTCCGCCGCCGTAAGCTCGTCCTCCGTGCCGATTGTTCCCTGTGTCTCGATATGAACCTCATGTCCCAGCTCGGTTGCCGCCGCAACCAGCTTCTCCTTTGCAATATAAGTATGTGCTATGCCTGATGTACAAGCCGCAATTCCCACAATTTTCATAAATTTTTTCTCCTTTCATTTCCTCTTTATTCCTTTTAATTATTATTCCGAGAATATGCCGATTACCTCATCGGCATCCGCTGCGTCCATAAGCCTTTTGCAGGTTTCCTCCGACGCAAGCTTTCTTGCCATTTGTGACAGCAGCTTAACATGGGTTACGCCCTTGTCATTTTCGTTCACCGCAAGCAATACCACAAAGCTTACCGGCTCGCCGTCCGCACTTGACCATGTTATAGGCTTTTCAAGTCTTGCTATTGCCGCCGTTGTCTCGATTACGTTCTCCGATTTGCAGTGCGGAATCGCGATTGAGTTGCCTATGCCTGTCGATGACACACGCTCACGCTCCATAACGTCCTCCGTAAACGCCTTTTTGTCCGAGAGCGCTCCGTTTTCGTAAAGAAGGTCAATCAGCTTTTCCAAAACCTCCTCCTTGCTCGCCGCCGAAAGTCCGAGCGCTATATGCTCCTTTTTCAAAACCTCTGCTACGTTCATAACGTCCGATTCTCCTTTCTTAGAATTTTTATAACCTCATTTTCATCTTCCGCTTTAAGAATTTCTTCCGCAAGCTTCCTTGCGTCCGCCAAATCTATCGTACCTATAAGATACTTTATCCGGCTTACCATTGGGAACGGCACGCTGAATTTTTTCAGACCTATTCCCAAAAGTATCTTTGTAAAGTCGGTGTTCGCGGCAAGGTCGCCGCATACGCTGACCTCAATCCCCGAGTCTGCACCCGGCTTTATCACTCTTTCAAGCATTCTCAGCACCGCCGGGTGATACGGATTGTATATATTCTCAACATCCGCATTTCCCCTGTCCGCAGCCATTACATACTGTACAAGGTCGTTTGTGCCTATGCTGAAGAAATCGCAGTGCCTTGCAAAAACGTCAGCCATAATCGCGCTTGCGGGCGTTTCTATCATTATTCCGAGCTTTACGCTGCGGCAGTAATCCGCGCCCTCGCCGTCAAGCCGTTTTTCGATTTCCGCAATAAGCTCGCGCGTTTTTCTTATCTCATCGATACAGGTTATCATCGGAAGCATTATCTTTACTTCCTTTCCCGCACCGGCTCTGAGTATCGCTTCAAGCTGCTCCGCGAATATCTCCGTATTGTTCATGCAAAGACGTATTCCGCGGTTGCCGAGGAACGGATTTTCCTCCGCCTTCATGTTAAGGTATGCAAGCTGCTTATCGCCGCCGACATCTATCGTCCTTATCGTTACAGGATTCGGATAAACCGCCTCGATTGCCTTTCGGTACGCCTCGGTCTGCTCGTCTTTTTCAGGCTTTTTATCGGTTGAAGAATAGAGAAACTCTGACCTGAAAAGTCCTACTCCGTCAAATGCCGTATCCTCAGTGCCCTTTAAATCGGAAGGCTTTCCGATATTCACCGCGACCGCTATTCTTTCGCCGTCAGCCGTGTGCGCGTCCGCCTTCTTTATCCCTTCAAGCCGCACCTTCAGCTGTTCCTCGTCCGCAAGCAGCTTTGAGTATCTGCACTTTTCCGCGTCATCGGGGTTTGTAACCAGTGTTCCCGTATACCCGTCAAGAAAGGCTCCTTTGCCGCTGTCCGCGGAATCAAGCACTTTCACTCCGACCACCGCCGGAATACCGAGCGACTTTGCAAGGATTACCGTGTGCGACGTTGCGCCGCCCATCTCGGTCACAAGTCCCGCAAGCCTGCTTTGGTCGAACAGCATTGTGTCAACCGGAGTCAGCTCGTGTGCCGCAAGCACGAATTTTTCATCGCCGTCGGGGAATGTAAACTCGCCGCCCGCACCGCTCAGCATATCTTTAAGTATCTCGCCGATATATCTTATATCGTCCGCGCGCTGGCGCATATACTCGTTGTCCTTTGACGCGAGCCTTGACGACATCATTCCGGTGATTTTCTCAACCGCTGCCTTCGGCTCTGTGCCGCCTTCTATTTCCGCCTTTATCGGGTCGGTCAGCATTGTGTCCTCCAACAGCATTTCGTATGCCGCAAAGATTTTCGCCTTGTCCTCGCCCAAGTCCTCATGAGCCTTGCGGCCAAGTGTTCTGACCTTTTCAAGCGCCATTTCGATTGCCTCGTCAATGCTTACTTCGCAATGCTCCGCAGGGCCTTTTTCAAAGTATAAAAGCGTTCCTTCGGCGATGCCCGGCGCACCCGCAATTCCTTTATATATTTTCATATCCCATCACTCCGAATCCAGTGTTTTCACCAGAGCGTCGATTGCCTCCTGCTCGTCCTCGCCCTCCGCTCTGATTTCTATTGTGTCGCCCTGCGCCGCTCCGACACAAAGAACCATAAGTATGCTTTTTGCCTCAAATTCCTCGCCGTCTTTAATCACGCGAATTTTGCTCTTGAACGTATTTGCGGTCTTGCAGAAGTCCGAAGCCGGTCTCGCGTGCAAGCCCTCTTCATTTTTGATAGTGTAACTTACCTGTACCATAATGAAAACCTCCTACCACTTTTTAAATATTTTCATAATTTCATTTTTATCTTTAAGCTCTTTCAGGCGTCTGAACTCGTCCTCGTCAGCCTCTGTAAACGATACAAGCGATTTGTAAAAACCGATTATTTCCTTTTTCATCCCGCCGTCATCGGCAAGGTCAAACGCGAGCAGAAACACAATGTCAACCGACTCGCCCTTGCTCCACTCAATCGGCTGTTTAAGGCTTGCGTACACCACCGCAGAGCGGTTTACAAAATTGCTCATTCCGTGCGGCGCCGCAATTCCCTTGCCTATACCCGTTGCGGCAATTCTTTCTCTTTCGAGTACGCTTTTTTCAAAACCGTCAGTCACAAATCCCGATTGGCTGAGCGCTTTACAAAGCATTTTCAAAAGCTCGTCCTTGTTTCTTACCGAACAATCGGTAAAAATCAGCTCGGGGTGAAACAGGCTTTCGTAAGGCATTATCGCCTTCATTTTTTCTTTTCTCATTGAGCGGATGTTCTTCATCTCAGCCTTAATCGACCGAATGTCACTCTCGTCAAGCAGGTGTCCGACCCTTACAATATCGTGATTGAGTCTGTAGCCGTCAAGCGGGGTCGTTGTTATTATGAAATCGCACTGTCCGCTTTTTATGCTGCGCATATCCCGCGCCGAGTAAACTCCCGTTACCATAAGCTCCGGTATCGCTCTGCTTATTTTCTCGCGGAGAATATGCGATATACCTATCCCATAATCGCATACGATGTATGCACTGAGCTGCGTAAGGTGTCTTTCGACCGCTCCGCCGATGTGGAGTGCCATATACCCTACCTCGTGTTCGTTAATTTCAAGACCAAGCTCCTTTTCAAACACATTTCCGAGCAGCCACGCCACCGCCATCATGTTCGGGTACCCCGACTTGATTTTGTCAAGCAGCGGATTTTTTACGGTTATACCGTATCTGAGCCGCGCCGTTGTGACCCTTAACTGAAGGAACAGCTGTCTGACGAAAAATCCGTCGCATCTCAGGTCGATTCCCGCAACCTCGCTTATCAGCTTGACCGCCTTAACCGTCAGTGTGCAAAGCTCCGGGTCAAGCGATTCTATATCACATTCGCCCTCGCCGGTTTCAAGCTCCTGAATCTCGGAAACCGCCGCCGCAAATCTGATATAGTCCGTCTCGCTGTCCGATATGCAAAGTCCCGTTTTGTCGCTCAGACTTTTCTTCAGCAGTTCCGCCATTTTACGGTCTGCTCCGCAGCCGATTTCACGTCCGCCCGTTTCGGGCATCTCAACCTCGATACCCTTTTTCATTCTGACGCACGCCAGTGAGAGCATGAATACAAGTCCGAGAGCCGATATATAGCTGAATCTGAATCCTAGCTCGTCCTCCAACCCGGCAACCGCCTCTATCGCGGGTGAAACGTCAAATCCGTCAAGAGCCGCACAGATTGCGGTGTAGTCCCTGTCCGTGATAAGCGAGTGTCCCGACTGCCTTTCGGTTATCAGTCCGGCGTGCATATCGCGGTACTCCATGCAAAAGTTCAGACACGCCGCTCTGTAGTTAAACTCGCTGCAGCGGATTGAAATTCCCTTGCCTCTCCGTCTTTCAAACACGATACGGTTGTCAGAGAACCAGTGTGAAACCTGTTCCAGAATTTTCTCTGTTTGGCTCCGTCCGAGGAAATGCTGCTGTGCAAGCCGCTGCGCCGTAAGACTTCCGTTTTTAAGAAGGTGACGTATTATAAAGAAGAAAATCTCTCTGTCGTCCTCCCCGCTGTTTTCAGGAAGTGCTTTAAGGCTGTCGGAGGTCGAAACCAACCTCACTCCCGCGTGCGGCTTTGTTTCAAGCTCGCCCGCCTCCGCTCTCGCAAGCGCCTCTTTTATCACCGCTATGTCGTTTCTCACGGTTCCGACCGATACGCCGAGCTGTTTTGCTATCTCGCCGTAGGTCACATAGCTGCGGTCCTTATACAAAATTCTCAAGATGTCAGTTTGCCT
Organism: uncultured Eubacteriales bacterium; assembly: GCA_900552305.1. Classification (GTDB taxonomy): domain Bacteria; phylum Bacillota; class Clostridia; order Monoglobales; family Monoglobaceae; genus UMGS1494. The sequence goes on along the minus strand of URZD01000002.1, from coordinate 11,802 downwards.
TTTATTCATTGTTTCAGGCTCCCTTCGTTCACCCTTTCCTCTGTACACTTGCATTATACTACATCGGAGACCATATGTTTTTTCGTTTTTTTGACACATTAGTACAAAATTCTACAATATGCACTGTTTTCGGGGGTTTTATTATTTTAATTTAGTTTAATTTTATTATATTATTTGTTTTTTTTCAATAATATTTACGCATTGTTCACTTAAAGTTTACTTTTTGTGGCAAAAAAAGTCTATTATTTGCTTTTGAGCCGCAAAACGTATATAAAATGCCTTGAATTTTCAAAATAAATATGCTAATATAACATTAAGAGGTGGTTACAATGAATAAAGAACAGTTAAAAAGAATAGGAATACTCACAAGCGGCGGCGACTGCCAGAGCCTTAACGCAGCTATGCGCGGCGTTGCGAAATCGCTTTACAATAATGTGGACGGTATAGAAATTTACGGAATCCTTGACGGCTACAAGGGTCTTATTTACAATAACCTAAAAAAAATGAAGGAGTCCGACTTTTCGGGCATACTGACCCTCGGCGGAACGATACTCGGCACCTCGCGACAGCCGTTCAAAAAAATGCGTACCCCGGACGAAAACGGACTTGACAAGGTAAAGGCAATGAAGGACACATATAAAAAGAACAAGCTCGACTGCCTTGTTGTCCTCGGCGGCAACGGCTCGCACAAAACTGCCAACCTTCTTTCCGAGGAGGGTCTTAACGTGGTAACGCTCCCCAAGACTATCGACAACGACCTGTGGGGAACGGATATGACCTTCGGCTTTAACAGTGCGGTTGACGTTGCAACCCGCGCCATTGACTGTATTCACACAACGGCGGCGTCGCACGGACGTATTTTCATTGTAGAAGTCATGGGACACAAGGTCGGCTGGATTACCCTCAATGCGGGAATTGCGGGCGGCGCGGACGTAATACTCATTCCCGAGATACCGTATGACATCAAAAATGTGGCTGCCGCACTTCAAAAACGCCGCGAGCAGAAAAAACATTTTTCGATTATTGCGGTTGCGGAGGGCGCTATTTCCAAAGAGGACAGCGTTCTTGACAAAAAAGAGCTGAAAAAGAAACGCCGCGAAAGTCCGTATCCTTCGGTATCATACGAGCTTGCTGAAAAGCTCGGCGAGCTTACCGGTCAGGAAGTACGCATAACCGTTCCGGGTCATACACAGCGCGGCGGCGCGCCGGACGCATACGACAGAACTCTTTCCACACGTCTTGGCGCGGCGGCGGCACGGCTCATAATGGACGGCGACTTCGGCAAAACGGTTGTTGTGCGCGGCGCCTCGATTCAGGCGGTTCCGCTCAGCGAGGTTGCAGGAAAGCTGAAGCTTGTTCCCCATGACTGCGAAATTGTTACACAGGCAAAGGAGGTAGGAATTTGTTTTGGAGACTGATGGAATATTTTAGCAGGCTTTTTCATTATGACAAAAAGGAGTGTACCGATATGAGCAGCAATGAGGAAAATAATACAACGCATACCGAAAACGGACATAAAAGCATTTTTATAAACCGTGAGCTTTCATGGCTGAAATTTAACAAGCGCGTTCTTGACGAGGCACGCAATGAGAATGTGCCTCTTTGCGAACGAATGTCTTTTATTTCGATATTCCAATCCAACCTTGACGAATTTTTTATGGTACGCGTCGGCTCGCTGGAGGATCAAAAACTCCTCAGCGACCCGCCGCGCGACACAAAAACGAACATGACCCCCGCGCAGCAGATTGACGCGGTACTTAAAGAGACTGCGCGGCTGAACGAGCTGAAGGACAAAACCTATTTCGAAGTTATGCGCCTTGCGGAAAAGCACGGCGTAAGGCTTGTCAGCTTTCGCAATTTAAGCAAAAAGCAATGCGACGGTCTTGAAAAATACTTTCACAAGGAAATCCTTCCGCTGCTTTCCGTAATGATTGTCGGACGCAAGCAGCCGTTCCCGTTCCTTAAAGGACTCGACATATACGCGCTTGCGATACTTTCCTCAAAAGGCAAAAAGGAAAAAATCGGAATAATACCGTGTGCGGGCGACGTTATTCCCCGCCTTGTCGGCATCCCCGACAGCGAAAACGCCTACATTCTTGCAGAGGAGCTTATTCTGCACTTTATGCCAAAGGCATTCAAAGGCTACAAAATAAAGGAAAAATCCATACTTCGTATCACGCGTAACGCCGATATTGACGTTACAAAGGTTTATGACGAGGATTTAAACTACCGCGACCAGATGGAACAGGTTGTCAAGCTGCGCAAAAAGCTCGCGCCGGTCAGAATGGAACTGACGCGCGACATTTCACCCGAGATGATAGATAAGCTGTGCGGCTACTGCTCGCTTGAAAAGAAGTACGTTTTCCATTCGGAAGCGCCGCTCGATCTCTCGTTTTTGTTTAAGATAGAGGACGACTTACGCAAGGATTCATCACTTGTATTCCCCAAGCGCGTCCCGCAGCAGCCGTCGTCGCTCGACCCCGCCGAATCCGTAATCAGACAGGCGCTTGACCGTGACGTTCTGCTTTCATATCCGTACGAAAGCATAAATCCGTTTTTGAATATGCTCAGCGAGGCGGCGCGCGACCCCAAGGTTATTTCGATACGCATGACGCTTTACCGTCTTGCCAAAAACTCGAAGGTGGTCGAGGCTCTTGCCGAAGCCTCCGAAAACGGCAAGCAGGTTGACGTTCTTGTCGAGCTGAAGGCACGCTTTGACGAGGCAAACAACATCCGCTGGAGCAGACGGCTTGAGGACGCGGGATGTCACGTTGTATACGGAATTGACGGTCTGAAGGTACACTCCAAGCTGTGCCTTATCACACGTAAGGACGGAGATGAAATCCAGTATATAACCCAAATAGGTACGGGCAACTATAACGAAAAAACCGCTCGGCTTTATACCGATTTGTCACTTATAACAGCAAACCCCAAAATAGGACGCGAGGCGCTGGAGGTATTCCGCGCAATACTGCTCGGAAACACAGTTGACGAAACAGAATCTCTGCTTGTCGCGCCAAAATGCCTGCAAACGCCTGTTCTTGAAATGATTGACGATGAAATCAAAAAAGCAATTTCCGGTAAACCCGCGTATATAGGCTTAAAACTCAACTCACTGACCGACAGAAAGATTATAACCAGACTTGCCGAAGCGTCCGAGGCGGGCGTAAAAATTGACATGATTGTACGCGGAATATGCTGTCTGCAAAGCGGAATCCCGCAGAAAACAGACAACATAAACATTATCAGCATTGTCGGACGTTTTCTGGAACATTCGCGGATATACATTTTCGGCACGCCCGAGGATGACAAAATCTATATTTCTTCCGCGGACTTCATGACCCGAAACACACTGCGCCGCGTCGAGGTTGCCGCCCCCATATATAACGAAAACCTTAAAGAGCGTATTCGTGCCATGCTCCGTACCATGCTCGCGGATAACGTAAAGGCAAGAACGCAAATGCCGGACGGAACATACAAAATTCTGCCAAGCGACCGCGCGCCCCTCAACTCCCAGGAGAAGTTTTTTGACGACGCGTATGCCGCGGCAAACCGCGCAGAACAGCTTTGATATTTACTTAACAAAAAAGTCGGACTGCAAAAATTTTGCAGCCTGACTTTTTATTTCCCGAATCCCTTTTGCCGCTGACCTCAATCCGCCTCGGCACGAGCTTTTTATACGAATCTGTATGTTCCACCCTAACCGAAATGTGTCGGAATCATGTCCTTTTAGTCGTGTTCGGATTGCTCCATTTCGGCTAACCAAACAGCCTGTGCTTGATTTTTACCGCGTAATGTATAAATGCGGATTTCAGCTTTGCAAGCCTGTTTCTTTTCTGCGCCTGACGCGCATACTCCAAAAGCTCCTCGCTGTCCGCATCGATTACCCGACCGTCACGGACAATCGCCGCAAGAACGCCGATTATTCTGTCCTCCGTCACTCCGTATTCATAGCTTTTCCTGTTGTCGCCACAGATTACATAGCTGCCGTCACGGCTTACGCGTACTATCCTGTGCAGCGTAATATGGTCATAATTCGTATACAGAGGGACATCAAATTTTTTCAGCGGAAAGCACGGTTTTTTTATCATCACTTTGTCCTTTCCCTGTCTTAACATCGGCAGCATACTTGTTCCCACAACTCCGCCGACATACACGCCCTTATCGCGAATGGCGTCCAATACCTCACGTGCGCCCTTCTTCTCCTGTATTTCCTTATCTGTCATTCGTTATTCCTCCTCTGTAACAAACCTCTCCGGGTGCTTTACCACTGTAAACTCCGCCACAGGCACTTCAATCAGAAAAAGTGCGCCGACTATCAGTGCCGAAACAAATTTCCCCGTGAGTCCCGTCAGAAAAAACAGCTTAAACGGCAGCATAAAATATGCGTAGTACGGGTCTTTCAGAAACAGCGAGCATAAAATTCCCGCTCCGCACAAAATAAGCGCCGCGCATATATTGGTCTTGTAATACACTGACATATGCGGCACGCAATAACGGTATACGCGCAGACAATAAAACTGCCACACAAGGTTTCCCACAAGGCATATTGCGGACGCAATACACGCCACAAGGGTATTTCCCGGTAAAAATCCCTTCCTTGCCAAAATGCAAAAGAATAATGAACTAAGCACCACACCGCCAAACAGCTTTTTCAATCGCCTCGGTAAAAATCGCATCTCTACATCCTCCGTTTTCTTATTGGAACAAAACACACGATGCACGTTAAACACTGTCAGAAGGGTGCGGCGCGGATTTTCCCCTTTTCTTTGCTCCGTCCGCACCTTCCTATCCGATTATGCTTTCAGCCAATTTATAATATTATTTAAAAGTCTGCCCGCAACAGGCTCATTTTTGCACTTTGTTCCGACAAGCAGCGATGTTGCAAACACACGGCCTTTGCCCGCTCCGCACTCAAGCGCGGTTATGCTGTAACCGGAATCCTCGTACTCATACTCAACCGGCATAAGCTCGGTCGAGGCAAGTCCGTTTCCTATCCGTGAAACAACCCTCGCACCGGTGCGTTCCTCCGCCGACAGATAGCTGTCCGCAAGGAAGGTATCGCCGTTCCACCAAAACATATCGTCACGTCCTATGCCCTCAAACAGAGCATCGCTTTCGTCACATATATCCGCACGGTCGGTATGCCGCACAAGATTTGTCGCCCACCTTGACCAGTACGGCTGGCACACCCTTGCCGCCGTTATTCCCAAGCCGAGTATGTTATCGGTATAATTGCCCGGATTCTGCTCCAGAATCGCTATGCTGCCGCCGTTTTCCACCCAGCCGCGCAGCCTTTCCGACATAAGCTCAAAGCTCCTGTCAATCGCATACGGTCCGACAACCAAGCCTTTGCAGTCTTCATTCACTTCATCAAGGCTTGTAATTTTCGTCCCAAAATCGGGCAGTAAATTTTCCGGGTCATATACATATATATTCGCACTGTCCGCATAAATATTCCTGTCATACGCCCTGAACTCAAAATCGTTAGCGCATACCTCCGTACCGCCGCACGTTACCTTTATGTCAAGCCTTCCGCTTTCCGCAAGGGGTCCGATTTCCACCTTTTCGCAATACGACTTATGATATTCGACCGTGACATTCCTTTTCAAAAGCGTTTTACTGCCGCATGATACCTCAATCTCAAAATTCGCTTTTTCGGGCAAATGAACATTTTCGTGCCACATACGCAGGCTTCCGCGAAGGCTGCCTCCCTTCTCTATATGGCGGTCAAAGCACTCAAAATGCGCATGAACGGGCGATAAAACCTTTCTGTAGGTGTTCCATATCGATTTTGGTCTGATTTTATCCTTATCAAACGGGTCAAAAAACCATGTATACTGACCGAACGGAATATAGCCGGAGAACGAGCTGCCATCAACCCTCAGCCGCCAGAGCTGCTCCGCATATTCCTTCAGCATAAACGCCTGATACTCCCTTGACTGTTTTGCAAGGTCATATATTTTGCCGAGCCTTTGCGCAATTATTTTTTTCTGTCTTACATCGCTGCCGCGAAGGAAGCATTTTTCCTCATTATCGGTATACGCCGCTATGCTCTCCGTTGATATACACGGCTGGAACAGCATATCATTTTTGATTGTGTACTGCGCAAGGTGGCGCAAATCGCGCAGATTTTCGACATACCACCCGCCGTACTGGTGAATATCATCGACATCGCCCACCGTTTTGTTTATAAGATTTGCCGCGTCGCCGTTCGAATTGGAGATTATCGGACGCGAATCCAGTTTTCTGACCTCCGCAATCCACCGCTCCAGTATGTCAAACAAATCCTTGCCAAGGCCTATATCCCTTTCGCTCGACACAATCAGCTCGTTGCCCATTGACCACAGCACAATGCACGGATGGCGCCTGTACTCCTTTACAATATTGAGTATCTCGCCGAGGGCGTTTTTCTCAAACTCCTCACTTCCGAACGAATAGCACCCGAACGAGCCGTGCAGCGGCATTTCAAGAATTACCATAATTCCCTGTCTGTCGCACTCGTCAAGCCACGCGTGCGCGGGCGGCTCGGTATGAAAGCGGCTTATTTCCACGCCCTGTTTTTTGCATTCGCCGACATATTTTTCTATGTAATCCTTATCGTAATGCACATTGCAGTGCGGAAATCCATTCTGACCTCTTAGGAAATACGGCTTATTGTTAAGACGGAATCCGCTGTTTCTGACCTCCAGTCGCATGAGGTACGCCGGCTGCTTTATTGTCTGCACAGCCGCGCCGTTTTTGTCAATAAGGCTTGCGGTAAGACTATACATATGCGTATGCAGTGGCCATGTCAGAACAGGATTTTTCGGCTCGATTTCAAACATCTTCGCATCAGCCGCGATTTCGCCGCTCAATGTCTCCGCACCGTCCGTCAACGCATATTTGATTTTATAGCCGTCGGCATACCCGACAATATTCGGCTGCACTTCAAACCTTGTTCCGCACGGCTCAATCACAAATGCCTCCATATATGTATCGCACTTTTCGGCAACAAACACGTCACGCCATATTCCGCCCGCCTTCAGAGATGAGCCGAGAGCCGTCGGCCAGCTCTTATATCTGGGACTTTTTTCAAATATGCTGTCGCACCCCGCCGGCAGCGGCTTTAAATGCTCCTTATCGGTCACTTTTACGGCAAGAATGTTCTCACCGTCCGAAAGTCCCTCAAGCACCGTCTCAAACGCTCTGTACGCGCCGATATTTTCGCAGATTTTCTTACCGTTCAAAAACACCTCGCAGAACGCGCTCACGCCGCCGAATTTAAGCGTGCAGCCTTCAAGCTTGTTTCCGTTTATCGTCTTTGTATAAACGCCCGTGCCGCCCGCGCCCGTATTCTGATTTTCCTCATATGTCCAGCCGATTGAATTCCAGCCGTGCGGGAGCGTCACTTCCGTTTCCGCCGCACCGTCGGGCGCAGTAAACCGCCAGCCGTCATTAAACGGTTTCAGCCTTGAATCCGTAAATAATTCCTCATGTGTCATTTCCAAATCACCTCGTAAAAATTACCTGCTCACACTTCAAACGCCCATATTCCGCAGGGTCCGAATGTACTTATAATATCACGAATTTGCCCGCGTGTCAATGCCGCCGAGGACATCTTTACTTCCATTTCTGTATACCCTGTCAAGAAAGCCGCGGCAGCCCTCGCATATATCGTTCCATGTTGTTTCAAAATCACCGGTATACCAGGGGTCGGCAACATCGCCGCACCTGTCGGTATAGTCCATCATAAGCGATACCTTTTTCCGCTCGTCCGTACCCGTAAACCGTTTCATATTTTTAAGGTTAAATCTGTCCATAGCGATAATATAGTCGTAGTATTCATAGTCCGCCTTTGTCATTTGCACAGCGGTTTTCCCCTTGCAGGATATTCCGTGCTCCGCCAGCATTGCCCGCGCGGGAGGGTAGACCGGATTTCCTGTTTCCTCCGTGCTTGTTGCCGCGGAGGAAATCTCAAATTCCTTTTCCGCTCCGCATTTTTTCACCATATCCTTCAGTATAAATTCAGCCATGGGACTTCTGCAAATATTGCCGTGACATACAAACAAAACCTTTATCATATTGTGTACCTCCGATTTAATTCTGTCTCGGCTTTAATTATAACACATACCACCTCTTTTTTCCATATTCAAATCAAAAATTTTCACGGAATTTTAATTTGACACTTGCCAAAATATGTGTTATAATAAACATATTATCAATACAAAAGCCGATTTACGGCTCGCGCTCATGATTTAATATATCAATCTAAAATATGATAGGCAGGTACACACTACTATGATTATAAAGGAATCGGCAGAAAATTATCTTGAAGCAATTCTCATGATACAAAAAAAGAAAGGCAACGTCAGAAGTATAGATATTGCAAACCAGCTCAACTTTACAAAGCCGAGTGTATCCGTTGCCATGAAATCATTCAGAGAGGAAAACTATATCACTATGGACTCCGACGGAAGTATTCACCTTACCGAAAAAGGTCTTAAAATTGCAAGGAGCGTATATGAACGCCACGAAATTATCGCAAAGGCTCTTATCGCTATCGGAGTTTCCGAGGATACCGCATACGAGGACAGCTGCAAAATAGAACATGACATAAGTGATGAAACCTTTACAAAACTCAAAGAACATCTCAGACATCACAACGAAAAATAAAATCGAAGCATATGGCTTGCCCGAACACGGCAAACCCGCAAAAAACGTATATTTCATTAACCGGCCCCAAAAGCAAGATAAGCTTCTCCGCCGTTTATGCGGCAAAAGGAGTGCATATCAAGGCATTGCCGCTTTGGAGGTCGGTTTTTTTATGTGTTGTGCGCATTTTCCCAAATAAAAAGACCGCAAGGCATCCAAAATGAAACCTTGTGGTCTTTCCGCGCTTTGCCGTATGCGATTCGGCAAAAGCCTTTACGGCATTATAAATTCGTTGACGGAGTATATTCTACCCTGTACCCCAAAAACTCCGCAAGCGCACGGAGCGGGATATATGCAGCTCCGTCTATCAGCTGTGCCGCCGTATCTGTTTCGCGAAGTCTGCCGTTTATTTCATAATTTTTTTCGCCGATTCCAAAACAAATACTGTCACCGCCGGCTCCTCCTCCGTCTGCATTATTCAAATCTGCAGGGACTGACGAAACCGCCACTCTTGACGGAGAGTCAAACCAATATATACGCTTATTCAAATACCCGCAAATCTCCCGCGCCGGGACGAGCGTTCTGCCGTTTTCATCAATAAACGGTTTCAAAACAAAATTTATTTTCTTGCCCTCTGCTGATATTTCAGCATTATCGTTTACCGTGATGCGCGGCTTGGCAAGAGCAGATATATCGGACAGACGTTCGGGGTTATCAACCGTGTACAGCGCGTACGGCATTCGGCTCATAAGCGCGCCGTATCGGTCAACGCCGCCGTCATCACTTATAAAAGTATAGGTATATTCTCCGTCCGTTTTTATAACCGTTATATACAAACCCGAAAATTCAAGCTGTTTCGGCTCAACCGCCGAGGTCAGCGTCAGGCTGTCGCTTATATCAAAAAAAGCATTCTTGTCGATATTTACCGTCTTTTCATTGTTTGCGGAAAGCATTACGCCTTCCGCATCCTCGCGGCTCACTCCCAAAAACTGCGTCAGCGTGATTTGCCCACCGACTGTTTCGGTTTCTTCCGCAAATACGGCGACGGTACACATCATCAGACACAAAAATGCCAACATGACTTTTTTCATTTTTCATTCCTCCTATTGCATGGTAATATATTTTTGCCAGCGGTAAATTAAATTATATTCCTTATCCAAAACGGCAATACATACGCGGTATTTCTCGCCACTGACAAATTGATTCTCAGGTACATCTGCCGTCTTATACGGAGCGGTCAACGTACTATTTCCTCCGCTGTCGGATGTAAGCGTCACGCCGTAACCCTTCAGCCGTATGGGTCTTAATCCGTATTGCGGCGATGTTCCGTCCTGTTGCTCCTCATTATACGCCACATTTCTTCCGTCCTTGTCATAGACGTTTATTTCAACCCACCCAACCTGCGGCAGCGTTATATCGGCACTTACAATAATTGCGTCCGTTGTTGCCTTTGCTATCTCAAAATCAATACCTTCCGTCTTTTTGTTTTCATAGCCGTCCTCATACATTGAAAAATAATAGTTTCCGGGCAGACCGTTAAATACATACCGGGTGTAGCTTTCCTCAAAATCTCCTATGTACAAAAGCGCCGCGTCTGCCCTTACCGTATCAAACCGCTCCGACGTCGGATTGTCGTATTCATCCGCATTTATCATGCCTACAAAAGCCGTCTGTACTTCCTTTTTGTCATTAAATGTAAAACAGACCTCGACTCTCCTGTACTTTTTGTCCTTATTATGAATAAGGCTCATAATCGGCATTGATTTTGGGCTATAACCATCATTATTAAACTCGACAAAGTTGATTTGCGAACGATATTTGTACGCTTTGATTTGCGCATCTACCTCAAAACCGTTTTCGCTCGCACTCATCTTTCCGTTTGATGCAAGTTTGATTGTTCCTTTGCTGCCGGAAAGCTCAACAATCTCATCATCCTCGACCGTACCCTTGATACTTCTTGTCTGATAGCGGTTTACGGTTACATCAATTTTACCGCCCTCGCCCGCAACGTCTTCATAAACCCATGCAGGCACATTTTTACCCGAAACATTTACGGAAAATCTAACGCCGTCCTTATAATAAATTTCGTTTTTAGTGAAATGCTCCAAGCCGTCCGAGCCGACCGCCGCCATAACTACTGTTGCGCTGAGCATTGTCACCGCAACTGCACAGGACATCACCGCCGCCGCAATTTTTGAAATCCGTCCGCTTTTCGAGCGAATTTTTGTAAACCTGCTTTGCAGCGTCTTTTTATTCGCACTCATTTTTGTTGTGTATAAATTCTCAAGCATTTTTTCAGCTCCTTTCCTCATATGCTTTTACGACCCATATTCCGGATTCCGTCTTGTTCAGGGGCTTGAAAAGCTGCACTGTATACGACTTGCCCTGCACCGTATAATCGGCAGCACATTTTGTTCCGTCACCGAAAAAATTACTTATTTCCCCGTTTCCGTCACCGACCGTATATCCGAAAAAGTTTTTGATTACCTGCTGCGTATCAAGCCGCCACGGAAAATGTCCGTTATCGGTTACGTACTGCAATCTGCAGATGTCCGAATACGTAAAATTCTCCGCATTGTCCAGATACGGCTTCTCACTGTTAATATCGGCAAATGTATAGTACACACTGTAATAGCTATCATCTCTGTTCAATATGTAATCTATGTATTCAAACGGTATATAGGTGACACCATTCATCAGCAGCGGTCCACACGGTTCTTCCCTTACCGCATACGAATTTACCTCATGGGCTTTGCCGTCATAGATTATCTTATTATCTCCGATACCGATTTCATAAAAATCACTGTGTCCTTTAATGTCTATAACGATTTTTCCGTTATTCCATATTATTTTACTTTCATCATCGTCAAAAACCCCAAGCCTTTGAAACGTTTCCCTAAGCGGCACATAAGCGGTATTTTTATAAAAAAACGGCTCATCGGTAAATCCGAGACTTTTGTTATCAAGGTAAACCGTTACTTTTTTGTCAACCGCGTCAACCGCCGCCATAACCACGGTTGCGCCGAGCATTGTCACCGCAACCGCGCAGGACATCACCGCCGCCGCAATTTTTGAAATCCGTCCGCTTTTTGAACGGATTTTTGCAAATCTGTTTTGCAGCGTCTTTTTATTCGCACTCATTTTTGTTGTGTATAAATTCTCAAGCAT
>URZD01000001.1 GCA_900552305.1 uncultured Eubacteriales bacterium | reverse complement strand
CCGCCATAACGCCGCGGTTGACCGAGCCGAGCTCATCTGAAACCGAGTCCACAATCGACTGCGCAAGCTCCTCTGCCGTGCCGCCGAGGCGGTATACATATGCCTCCACCCCTTGAGCAGAAGGTATTACCGAGCTGTTTGTGTGAATACTGATAAAGTAGTCCGCGCCCCAGCTGTTAGCCATTGCGGCTCTGTTGCGGAGGTCGGCGTTCCGCTCGGGAAGGACATTTTCGTTCTGAGTGGTTCTGTAAATCATAACGTCAAAGCCTGCCTCACGCAGCAAGCGCGCAAGCTCCAGCGACACGTTAAGGTTTACATATTCCTCCGTAACGCCGTTGGCAACCGCACCGGGATTAGGCCCGCCGTGACCGGGATCGATAAAAATTTTCATATAATAACTGTCTCCTTTCCTCGAAATTTCGGCTTTTATATATAATATGCAAAAAGGTTGCAGCTGTCCCCGAGGTTTTAGAAAAATGTAATGCGGGTGTAATGGCTTTGTAACATTAGTGTGCTATACTGAGCATACGAAAAATAAAAAAGTAAGAGAATCGGCTTTGACAATAAAAATTCTGTTTTAAGCGAGGATTTTTTTGCTGCGGATTTGTTGTTTACGCAATTTATTTTTTAATTAAAGCTATACCCTTTCGGCTTTCCGCATTCACGGCGGAAAACAGAATTTGAAATTAAAATTTTTCTTATGGGAGCAGTATTTATGAAAAAAATATATATGGCTTTTGTTTTGATTTTGCTTTTTATTTGCATACCGCTCGGCGCGTTTGCCGCACCTGACACGATTGCAAGCGACGCTGTCGGCAATTCGTACGATTTGATAGTGGTTACCAACCCGCCGAATCAGAAGGACTCCACCTTCAACGCGAACTACATAATCTCGGGTTACGGCAAGGAGGGTACAGCGGTCACTCTCTACTGGCATGACGCAACGGCGAATCTTTACAGAAAGATTTACAACGAGACACAGTACGTTGACGCAAACGGAGCAAGACAGAGCGCGTATACCGAGGCTACGGTAACGATAGGCGCATCGGGTCAGTTCATGAATACCGTAAACCTTGCGCAGGGCGGAAACAATATTCTTGTCCGCGCGGAAAACGGCGGGCAGACCCAGCTTTTAAGGCTTTCGGTAACAAAATACAACTACAATCTTTTTGACATTATCAAATCGCTGACAAAATAAACGAATTTAAAGCGGCATCTTGCTTGTTGACAGGCACCGTGGGATGCCGCTTTTGTTTTATACCCGCATATATAAATCCGATGAGTGGAAGGAGGTACGGCACATGAAAATAAAAAAAGAAAAAAGGCTGCGACTTTCGGCATATGACAAAAAAAAGTTCTTTGAAAAATTCAAAACCGGTCTTATAATAGTATTATGCCTTCTATGCGCTGTACTCACATACTCGGTAACTCGCCTGGGCAGTACTGATGACGGACTTCCCGCCTTCTCGCTCAGCTCAGTCGGTCTTGGCGCTGAAAGCAGCGAGTTCACCTCGGAAAACGCTCTGACAACATTCTCCGGACTTTCCGAGCCGGAGCTTATTCTTATAGGTCGTGACAACGTACGCTACATACTCGGTGCGGAAAATCCCGGCTACGCAAAAACGGTCGAGGCGGTAAACAGAGTGATAAACAGCCTTCACTCCTCGGATACGGTATACACAAGGCTCGAAAACACAGCGGAGACAAAAAGGCTTTTGTCCGCCGCGCAGTTTTATGTAAAATACCCGTGCGAACGATCGGTCAGCTTTGACGCACAGTTCAACGGAATAAAGGACAGTCCCATGCTCAAAAATCTTGCGGTATATTCGCAGATGTTCATTGCTGCCCAAAGTACGGGCAGCATTACCGCATATATTCCCGATACGGACGGAAAAATAGTCAAGGCGGAATGTGTCGCCGCATCCTCCGCCTTCGGCGAGGTACTCGGCGATATTGCAAACTTTACGGGAACGCCGTGCAGCTTCGCCTATGAATTCAGCGGTGACGCGGGGCGGCAATTCCGCACGGCGCTTTCGCCCATGCTGGTTATCCCCAAAGCGCCGCTTGCTGCCGCGGCAATAAAATGCGGTGTGCCGTGGAATTTTGCTCACGGACTGAATCTGATACGGAACACTGAATTTTCCAATGAGCTTTTGAACATTTTTAATTTCAACCCAAACACGATAAGGCAGTACACTGACAAAAACGGTGCGCTTGTGTTTGTGGGAGACGGCGGGACGCTCAGCGTAAGTCCCGACGGCATTATCGACTACAAGGCTCTTGCCGCTGCCGACAGCGCAAAATCAGGCAGTACGGACATTTACACGCCTACCGCGGAATTTATGAGCATAACCGACAAGGTATTCCGACTTTGCGACATAAACCTTTCCGCAGCCGATTTCAGCCTTAAATTTACGGCTGTCCCGGCGATGAGTATTGACAACTCCGATGTTTTTCTTGGACTTGACTACTATGTTGACGGCAACAAGGTGGAAACCGCGGACGGCTATGCGATAGACGCCGAAATCTCCGGCGGTACGGTAACAAGACTTAAAATCTGCGTGCGGAATATCGAAAAGACCGATACCCACACAGAAAGCGGCGCATTTGCGGACGCGGTTGACGCATTTTGCAACGAAAACCCTAAAACGGTTATCATAACCGGCGGGTCGCTTGTTTACGATGCGAGGAACGCGGACGGAACGGAAAAAAATGTCTCATGGAAAATCATGGGCGAATAATGCAAAAAGGTCCCCCGCCGTCTGCGGCGGCGGTTTTTACGCAGTGTTTTAAAGCAATGCAGTACAGAAATACGGATTTCAGCCGGTTTTGCGCAGCGCTTTAAAACGGCACTACACAGAAATGCGGCTTTCTGCCGATTAGCCAAGGAATCAGTCCGCACTCCGATTTTGAGAAACGAATTTCCGATTTCGGCTAACTAAAAATAAAAAGGAAGGACGGTGACGGGAAATGGATTTACGGCGGCTTAAAACGGTATTTATAATCATACTCATAGTTATTGACGCTCTGCTTGCCGCGCTTCTTTGCCATATTATAGGTCAGGAGCGCGAGGTCAAGAAGGAAACCGACAGCAGCGTAACGGCATTTTTGCAGCGGAACATGATATTTCTCGCCCCAGACCTTGAGCTGCCCGAATCCCCCGAGATGTCGGACTGCTACCTTGAAAAAATGTCGGAAAGCAACGACGACTTTGTAACAAAGCTGCTCGGCGGCAGCTATACCGCTTCCGAGGACGGCGGATATATCTCCGGCAGCCGAAGTCTGCATATCGGCGGCGCGGAGTTCCGCTACGAGGATTCAAAGCCGACCGCTCCGCTCTCCGATATGTCCGCGGGCACGATAGAAAAGCTCTGCCGCAGCGAGCTTGAAAGGCTCGGTATAGATTCGCGCTCCTACAAATTCAACGGAATAAACATGGGCGGCAACACGATAAAGGCAATTTTTACGGTGGAGTACAGCGGCTCGGTCTTTTTTGACTCGTATCTGTCGTTTGATATTTCAAAGGACGGCATATGCGGTATCAGCGGCAAAAACCTTGTCTCCGGCATAAGCGCGTCGGGTCACTCCGCCAAATACTTCAAGATAAGCAGTATACTTATGGATATAGTCAAAAATCCGCTGCTTGACAAAAATAAGCAACACACCATTGTCAGCATAAAGCACGGCTATTACATAGGTCAGGGCTCGGAAAATTACCGTAACATTCTTGCGATTCCGGTATGGCAGATTGCGACCGATTCCGGTCTTATCCTGTACTATGACGCAAGAAACGGCAATTATATAGATTCATAAACAACATTTTTTGGGGGTATTTACAATGATACAGGGATTTTTTATGCGGTTTCCGAACGGCCGCGGCAAGGCGCTTACGCTCAGCTATGATGACGGCGTACGCCAGGATATACGACTGATTGATATTATGTCAAAAAACGGTCTGAAGGGTACCTTTAATCTGAACAGCGGCAGGCTTTCGGTGAATGACGTGCCGGGCAAGTCGTATCTCACCAATTCGGAAGCGGCAAAACTTTACACCGGTTCGGGGAACGAGGTTGCGCTGCACGGAATGGAACACTGCTTTTGGAGCGACGTTTCCGCCGCTGCGGCTATGTATGACATTGCCGCGGATAAGCATAATCTTGAAAAGCTTACCGGTATGCCTGTCCGCGGCGGCGCATATCCGTTCGGAACATTTAATGATGCCGCGGTTAAAATACTTGAGCTGTCCGACATAAAATACTGCAGGACTATAATATCGTCATGTAGCTTTGATATACCGACCGACTGGCTGCGGCTTAAGCCTACCTGTCACCACAACGACAGCCGCCTTTCCGAGCTGACCGAGCGTTTTTTAAACACATCGCCGGATCGCATCCCGTATCTGTTCTACCTTTGGGGTCACAGCTACGAATTTGACAACGACAATAACTGGGAGCTTATTGAGGACTTTGCGGAAAAGGTCGGCGGCAGGGATGACATATGGTATGCGACAAATATTGAAATTTACGATTACGTACAGGCTTTTTGTTCGCTTATATTTGCCTCGGACGGCAGTTTTGCAATAAACCCGACAGCAACGGATGTATGGCTGTACGACTACCGCTGCGGCAAAACAATTAAAATCGCCGCAAACTCGCGCGTTGCTTTTGAATAGCCGCGCAAGGTAAGAAACAGCAGTCTTTTCGCATTCGGAAAGGCAAAATTCGGACTTTATCGCAAATATCGCGATTGACAAACCTACACTTTCTATTATATAATGAAAGGGTGAGCTTGGGGAAGCAGGCTCGCAAATACAAAAACGGAGGACAAAAATGAGTAAAATACCTGAACTTTTCGGAACACTGGTATTCAACGATTCGGTTATGAAGGAACGTCTGCCCAAGGATACCTATAAGGCTCTTAAAAAGACGGTTGACGATGGCGAAGGTCTTAAGCCGGAGATAGCGAATATTGTGGCAAACGCCATGAAGGACTGGGCGGTCGAAAAGGGCGCAACGCACTATACGCACTGGTTTCAGCCGATGACGGGAATCACTGCGGAAAAACACGACAGCTTTATCACCCCCGCACCGGGCGGCGGTATTATAATGGAATTTTCCGGCAAGGAGCTGATTAAGGGCGAGCCTGACGCGTCCTCGTTCCCCTCCGGCGGTATCAGAGCCACGTTCGAGGCAAGAGGATACACCGCGTGGGACCCGACGTCATACGCGTTTATAAAGGACGGAACTCTTTGTATTCCGACCGCATTCTGCGCCTACGGCGGCGAGGCTTTGGACAAAAAAACCCCCCTCCTTCGCTCAATGGAAGCAATAAGTAAGCAGGCTGTGCGAATACTCAAATTATTTGGTAAAGATGTTTCCAGAGTTTACTCCACCGTTGGTCCCGAGCAGGAATATTTTCTTATAGACACAAAGGTTTTCGAAAAGAGAAAGGACCTTATATACTGCGGCAGAACTCTGTTCGGCGCGCCCGCGCCGAAGGGTCAGGAGCTTGATGACCACTACTTCGGGCAGTTGAAGCCGCGCGTTTCTGAGTTCATGAAGGAGCTTGACGAGGAGCTTTGGAAGCTCGGCATACTCGCCAAAACCAAGCACAACGAGGTTGCGCCCGCTCAGCACGAGCTTGCACCGATATTTACGACAACTAACATTGCGACCGACCACAATCAGCTCACTATGGAGATGATGAAGCTGGTTGCCGCACGTCACGGCATGACCTGTCTGCTCCACGAAAAGCCGTTCGAGGGCATCAACGGCAGCGGCAAGCACAACAACTGGTCGATTGCGACAAACACCGGAGAAAACCTGCTTGAGCCCGGAAAATCTCCGTACGACAACGCACAGTTCCTTGTGTTCCTATGCGCGGTAATAAGCGCCGTTCACAAGCATCAGGATTTGCTCCGAATCTCGGCGGCAAGCGCGGGGAACGACCACCGTCTGGGCGCGAACGAGGCTCCGCCCGCGATAATCTCCATGTTCCTCGGCAGCGAGCTTATGGCGGTACTTGACGCGATAAAAGACGACAGCGACTACAAAAACAAAAAGCGTGAAACGATGAAGGTCGGCGTAACCGCACTGCCGGAGTTCCCCAAGGATTCCACAGACAGAAACCGTACCTCGCCGTTCGCCTTCACGGGGAATAAATTTGAGTTTCGCACGCTCGGCTCCAACGATTCGATTGCCTGCGCAAATATCATGATAAACACGATAGTTGCGGACGAGCTGGAACGCTTTGCGGACGAGCTGGAAAAGGCGGACGATTTTATGGACGCCGTACACGACCTTGTTAAAAACTGCATAACCAAGCATTATGACATAATCTTCAACGGCAACGGTTATTCGGACGAGTGGGTGGCAGAGGCGGAGCGACGCGGACTGCTTAACCTTAAAACAACGCCGGACGCACTTCCGTATTACATACACCCCGAAAACCTTGAGCTTTTCAAGCGGCACGGCGTATATAACGAAACGGAAATGCACGCGCGCTACGAAATACTCATGGAGGAATACAGCAAGGTAATCAATATTGAGGCTCTTACCATGGTTGACATGGTTAAAAAGGACTACATTCCCTCAATCAGCGAGTACCAGAGAAGCCTTTGCGACACGATTCTCTCAAAGCGCGAGGTGTGCGAATCGATACCGTGCGAAACCGAAAAGAATATTCTTTCAAGGGTTGCACAGCTTGCGGACAGTATCTACGCCAAGAACGCGGAGCTTGACAACGCAATCAAGAATGTTCCGAGCGAAAAGAGCGCAACGGAAATCGCCTTCTATTACAAGGACGAGGTAATAGGCAAAATGGAGGAGCTTCGCAAAATGGTTGACGAGGTTGAGGCGGAGGCTGACCGCGAATTCTGGCCTGTTCCGTCATACGGAGATATAATATTCAGTGTAAAATAGAAAAACGCAATTTTAAACCACCCCCGCGGCGCTTGCCGTGGGGGTGACTTTACTTTTATTATTTTTTTTGGCTTTCGACGGTTTTTTACGTTTTAAAACCGTTTTTTGTGCATTTATACAGTTTTTCTTGTTTTTGCAGCTCGCAAGTACAGATTTTCATATTTTTGTACCGTGGGTAAAGCTCCCGATTATTAAAAAACAAAAATATCCCCGCATATGCCGTAACTGGGTTAAGGTAAAGACCTGCATGGCAGGTGGGTTATTTCCCGAATACATTACAAGTCCACTGGCCGCCTGACGGCGGGAGGCATTTGCGCCGCACCCGGAGAGAAAGTCCCGTTTAAAAAAATGTTGGTTTTACATTAATCCGCATTTACGAACATCGCAGGGAATATTCTATAATATATAATATCATAAACGAGTGAAAATTTCAACACTAAATTTCAGAAAACATAGTTTATTATCCTCAAAATTTAAAAAAATATGTGTTTTTGACCGATTTTGAAGATAAAAACTGATTTGGCAAAAAATAAGTCTTTTCAAATCAAAAAAATTATTGTATAATGGTAAAAAAAGCAAAGGGGGCGCTCCGCGTGAGGATTGAACGGATAAGCGAAAATAAAATAAAGGTTGTTATCAACCGCGAGGACACACGGCTGTGGAACGTCAGTCTTAAAAAGTTTACCGACAACTCGCCGGAGGCACAGGAGCTTTTTTGGTTTGCACTTAAACAGGCGGAACAGGACGTAAACTTCAGCGTGGGGCGGGCGCAGCTGCTTGTCGAAACGCTTGACGCGGGCGGCGAAGGCTTTGTGATGATTATCAGCAAGCTGACGGGCGGCTCCGACCTTGCAAACGAGCTTGCGCGAAGCGGCAAGCGCATAAAGCAGACCGAATTTCGCCTGAGCAAAAAGGCGAAACAGCAGCCTCTGCTCAGAATATTTAGGTTTAAGGATTTTGACGAGCTGTGCTGCGGCGTGAGCGAGATATGCGAACTGTACCTCGGCGGCAGCCGACTGTACAAATACGGCGGCTCGTTCTACCTTGAGCTGCGCCCCATTGATTCGTTCGGCTTTTTTGAGATTGAAAACATACTCAGCGAGTTTGCCAAAAAGTGCGACAATCCGCTAATGCTCCAGGGCGTGCTGACCGAGCACGGCACCGTTATGATAGGCGCGGACGCGATTTCGGTCATAACCAAAAATTTTGCGTGATTTCTTATACATCCTTGTGCGGAGACCCGAAAGGGTTTTCCGCATATTTTCTTTTTACGGCGCATATATTTAAGTGTAAAATAAATTACGGAGGTATGCCGATATGGATGAAAATAAAAAGGATACAGCGATTCACAGAGTTGTCATGGAGGGCAGACAAAGCCTGCGCGTAAGCGGCGTTGAGGACGTTGAGAGCTTTGACGACGATACCGTTGTGATATACACGGTTGACGGTACTATGACGGTAAAGGGCATGGATTTTCGTATAAACAAGCTGAGCGTTGAGGACGGAGAGCTTGAAATTGACGGAGATGTGGACAGTATTCTGTATTCCGACAGCCGCAAGGAGGAACACGGCGGATTTTTCGGCAGAATTTTCAGATAGGCAGCCGAGTGCCGGTCCCGCCGCCCCGCGCGGGGGCAAGGGGCGGCGGCTTTGGTTTCTGTGTGTGACCCGGAAGGACTGTGGCTATGTATAATACCGTTTCAAAGGAAATGATTTTTTTTCTGACCTGTATCGCGGCGGGATTTTTTTGCGCATTTCTTTACGATTTGCTGCGGATAAGCCGACGTATTGTGCGGGTGAACGATTTTGTTATAAATTTTGAGGATATACTGTTTTTGGGTGCGGCGGCGGCAATTCTGTTTTACGCCTCATACTTTAAAAACAGCGGTGAAATACGCTGGCACGGATTTATAGGCGGCGCGGCGGGCGTTTTTTTGTATATTTTCATTATCGGAAACCGCCTGCTTAACGTCAGCTGCATTATCATAAAATTCATTGTCAAAACGGCTGAAACGCTGCTGAAAATAATTCTTATGCCCGTAAGGCTGATTATGCGCATATTCAAAAAGCCGATTGACGTAGTTATGTGGTACAGCGGCAGAGGAATATCTCGGGTGCGCCGCGCGGCGAGCATGGGCAAAACAAGGCTCGGAATAAACATAAAAAATCTTTTGAAAATGATGAGGTAACAAATATTTTCTAAAAAATTTTTGGCAAAAACAAACAGTGCGCCGTAAAAGGCGGCTCTGTAAAAGCGGGATTTTCCCTTTGGGGATATTCCGTTTTTGTTTGCCCAAAATCCGCCATATACAATTATGCACAAAAAATCCGTTTTATTTTTTTAGCGAAAAAGCGATATACCACTGGACAAAAGTCGAATTTTGTAGTATAATTCATAAGATATATTGTGTGAAAATTTATTTGGAACGAAAGAGGGTATTTACCAATGAGTGAGGTTTGCATACTTAATCACAGCTTGCTTACACATAAGATTACACTGCTGCGCGACGAAACAACCGACGTAAGGGACTTCAGACAGCTTTTGCACGAGGTTTCAACACTTATCTGCTACGAAGCGACAAAGGATTTGCCGCTTGTTGATAAAACGGTTAAAACGCCTATTTGCGAAACGGTCGGAAAGGTAATGAAAAATCAGCCTGTTCTGGTGCCGATTCTCCGTGCCGGACTGGGAATGATGGAGCCGTTTATAAATGTTATTCCCGCAGCTAAGGTCGGTCACATAGGTCTTGCACGCAATCACGAAACGCTTGAGCCGGAGGAATACTACTGCAATCTTCCCGCGGACATAAGCGAAAGAGAGGTTATTTTGCTTGACCCCATGCTCGCAACGGGCGGCAGCGGCAGCGCAGCTATTGAGTTTATCAAAAGACGCGGCGCAAAAAATATCAGATTTGCCTGCATTATTGCGGCCCCGGTCGGCATAGAGGTTGTACAGAAGGATCACCCCGATGTTGATATTTTTGTCGGCTGCCTTGACGAAAAGCTCAACGAGGTAGGATATATCGTTCCCGGTCTTGGTGACGCGGGCGACAGACTTTTCGGTACGCTTTAATTACATAGTTTAATTTAAACGGATATTTTAACCAAACCGCGCAGAAATGCTGCACGGAAACAGTATCTTCAGTTTTTCTGCCGTTTTGTATTCAACAAAGCATTGTACCGAAACGGTACAATGCTTTTTGAGTATTCTATGCCGGTACGGCAACGGTGACTGCCGATAAAGCAGCAGCGTTTCACTTTAACGGCTGCCCGTTTAAGCCGATTCAGACACAAAAAAAGCACAGCAGCTCTCGTATCAAAGCTATTTTCCTTATATTTTTCAAAGGCGAACGCTTTGATACAATTCTCTGTTTTGTGCTTTTTTAATTCCGTACAAACGGCGCCTGTTACAGCGCCGTTTGTACATTTTAAATCACTTGTTCCGTTTACACTCTTCAATTATTTTGCTGAGCGAGCCTGTCGCAAGGCATATTGACGTATCAGCCGCTCCGTAGTATACACGCAGTCTGTCCTCGTCTATGTCGGCTATAGCGCCGCAGCTGAATACCACTCCGGGGCACTGACCTCTGTATTCATAATCCGCATCGGGTGTGAGTATAAATTTATTGCACTTTCCGATTACCTTGCCCGGCTCATTCAAATCGAGCAGCACCGCACCAAGACTGTATCTTTGTCCCTCGGGTCCCGTTGATACGCCGTGAATAATCTCAAGCCAGCCGTTCTTGGTCTTAATCGGCGGGGTCGGTCCGATTTTTATCGGATTCCAATGCGCCCATGATTTAAGCACAAGTCTGTGCCTGCCCCAGTGAATCAAATCAGGCGATTCGGAAATCCATATATTTGCGTGATACGCTTCATTGCTCGGCGCCGAGGCGTTTGTATACGGTCTGTCCAGGCGGTAATACATACCGTTAATCTTTTCGGGGAAAAGGCACGGCACACGGTTTTCCGGCATCGCTATAATCTCAATATCCTCATATTCTTTAAAATCCTTGGTTTTGCCGAGAATAGACATCGTTCCCACTCCCGAGCTGCCCGGTCTGATTATGTAATAAACATCCTCCTCCGGGAAATAGGTGATTCTCGGGTCTATCACCCACCAGTCAAGTCCTTTGATAAACGGCACCTCTGACATTTTTATAAGAGGCTTTTCATCAAACTTAAAATTGATTCCGTCCTTTGAACGCGCAACCTGAATGTACGGTCTTTCATCTCCCTGCGGTCTGATTGAGCATAAAAGTATCGTTTCGCCGTTATACATTGTCTGTGCGCAGTTGAATATTGCCTCCGCCCCGGGATAATCCGCCGGTCGGATTATCGGATTGCCCTCGTATCTCTCTAAAAATTCTTCTTTGAAAATTAAGTCCTTTTTGTCCATTGTTTTTCTCCTTTATTGTCTGTATACCGATATTGCGTTAAGGCTTCCGCTGTGCAGCTCCACAAACACATAATCGCCCTCCTGAATATCGGAAAATCTTAAAAGCGAGCTTTGATTTCTGTCTATGTTATAGCAGTTAACATATGTTGTTTCTCCGCACACGATTGTACGGTTCCACGACTGCGGGAAGCCCTCCGCTCCGTGAGCGTTAAATACCATTCCTTCACTGTGCTTTTTAATCACCTTTCCGAAGGCAACCAAGTCCTGAGCGTAAAACTGCTTTTCTCCTACGCCCCAGCCCTTGCCGGAGTTGTTCAGCACCTTTGCCTTTTCAAAGGTTTGCTCCGCGAGCGGGCGTTCATAGTCAAGCGCAAGGCTCACGCCAAAAAGCACTGTTCTTCCTGTGTAGTCGCTGTTAAACTCAATCATATCTCCTTCCCGAATGTCATCCCACGTCTTGACAGAATCGGCTCTGCCGCCGTTTTTCCAGCTGCCGTAGTTGTCAAAAACCTTGCAGGAATCGGGATTCTTATACGCTGTCTGCTCCCACCAGCTTGCTCTGTAGGTTATGTAGTCGAGTACCTCATCATTAACATTGTCGTAGTATTCGCCCTTCTGAAGAACAAAGCAGGAGGTGAGCCACTCGGAGCTGAGCCAGTTGTTGCTTGCCGCGCTGCCGTGCATCATAACTATTGCCGCAGGCGTGTAGCAGTCGTCCGCATCATAGATTTTTACTCTGTACTCCTCATTGTTGCTTATGCTTTCCGTCGAGCTGACCCTGTAATATCTTTCATTATCATCAAGCGGAATATGGAACATAGCCGTCCGCGACTGATTCAGTCTGTAAATCGCACCGAACGACTTTGTCGCTCCGCCAAGATATACAAGCGACCCCTGAGTTTCATAGTCATAGTTTACCTCAAAGCCGTCACCATCGTTATAGCTTCCCCAATCCGTGTTCTGCCGTGCAGTATCTATCTTTTTAATCTCTCCGTTTGCGTTCAGCATATATCTGACAAGCTGCCTTAACAGCCTTCCGCTTTTGTAAAGCTCGGGTGCGCTGCCGCCGGCAATATCCTCCTCACATATTACCGTTCCGTTATATTCAACCTTGTCGGCAAGTCCGTACGACATCATCTGTCCATCCTCGGTAAAAATCTTCATACTTACCTCCGCCGAGAAGCTGTTTTCAATGCCGAGCCTTCTTACATATCCATATTTCAGCCTGTTATCAACCGCAACCGAGTTTATGATTTTGCCCCTCGGGTCAAGATAGATTAAAATCCTGTCGCCTATATTATGGGGCAGCTTTTCATGCGATTCCTTAAAATAGGTTTCGGCCATTGCAAATCTCTGATCGCCTATTTTGTACGGAGTTTTGCTGTTCTTCCTGAATTCGGAATACTTTCCTTCAACCGTTTTCTCGTCCAGAATATATAATTCCGTTACAATGTTGCTGTCCGGCGCAGTCAGCAGCGATATTCCCGTACGCATATTTATATCCGTAAACTCTGCCCTTTCGCCGTCCGAACAGAACATTCCTCTGTACTCGCCGTCCTCGGCTATCTCCGAAACATCATACCTTGTTCCGAGCTTATCAACAACCGAATAATCCTCCGTATATCTTGCATTCGGCATAAAGCTCGTATACTCATAAACAAAGAGTACGTCATAAAGACCGTCTTTGTCATAATCGATAAACTGCAAATAACCGTTTTTTATGTTATATATATCTTCTGTGAATCCCGGATACGCTATATGGTTATAGATAACATTCGCATACTTTTGAAGTCTGACCGATTTAAGACTTCCGTTGTCGTCATAATACCGGAACAGCGTTCTATCGCCCGACAGAGCGGTTTCTGTGCTGTCGTTAAAGTATTTCATGACATTATAGCGCTCATCAACCGCAACGGAGCAAAGCTCGTTGTCGCTGTTTATATATGCCTCAACCTTATATCCGAGGTAATCGTCGGCATTATCAACACCCTTGCAGCGGTATTCGGCATTCTCAATGCGCAGGGTATTATCGCCCGCCGGCGCACTGCCGTTCACAGATGTATAAGAGTTTGCTCTGACAACTCCGGAAATCCGCGTGAGCTTTAAGGCTGTGTCAAGAAGTGTCAGGTCGGAAATCCTGTATGACGGCTCCTTGCCGTTAAAAACCATTTCAAAGCTCTTTAAATCAAGCAGATTATAAAACATATTATAAAACTGCTCCGCCGTGAGCTTTTTCCGCGCCTCGGTATAGTTTATTCCGTCAAGCAGTCCCTGCTTTGACGCTTCTCTGTAATAATCCGCCGCACTGCCCTGACTTCCGTTATACTTAAAATATGCTCCGTAGCCCGCGGAATCCATA
Organism: uncultured Eubacteriales bacterium; assembly: GCA_900552305.1. Classification (GTDB taxonomy): domain Bacteria; phylum Bacillota; class Clostridia; order Monoglobales; family Monoglobaceae; genus UMGS1494. The sequence continues at coordinate 28,573 of URZD01000001.1, read as the reverse complement.
AAGATTATAATCGCCTCGTCAACCGTCAGGATTTTATCCTCTTCTCCCGCCTTATAGTATTTATTATACATTTCATCATTTTGAAATAACAGGTTTAAAGCATTCTTAATTTCAAGCCGCGTAACGGTTGTTTCGGGAACATATTTTGAAATCAGTCCCATATCCATGGAAAACTTTATTTTTCGGCTGATTTCGTTTGTACCGGGCGTATAATAAATCTCCCCGTTTGCCTCTTCAACTCCGTGGTCATATAAATACTCCTCCATTATATAGTCCCACGGCCCCGCAAACACCGGGAACGCCTGAAAAAGCAGCATAACTGCCACGCCAAAAGCCGTAAGTTTTTTTACCATTCTGCTCAATCCTCCCTATATCTGATAGTGTGAATCCGTTAATCCAGTTCATTGAGCAGGGAGCATATAATCTTTGCTGCCTCCGCTCTTGTTATATTCCCCTGCGGAATAAACTCACCGCTTTCGTAGCCGTTTATAACGCCTGCCGAAGTAAACATTCTGACAGCCTCCAAAGCATAATCCGATATATCCGCCGCATCTGTGAAGGTTAGATCGGCAGGCTGAATCGCTCTTATATCTCTTGCCAGCTGAGTCATTCTGTACATCATAACAACGGCGTCCTCTCTTGTGAGCGTCTGTCCCGTGCCAAATCGGTTTTCATCATATCCGTTTACGATACCGAGCATATACGCCTTTGCAACAAAGCTGTAATACCACTCCGACTTGTCAACGTCCTCAAAGTCACATTCTCCGTCCCCGGTATCTATGGTGAACGCCGAAAGAACAACCTTTGCCCATTCCTCTCTTGTTATAGAGTCATCCGGGCGGAAGCTCCCCTCCGCATCGCCTGTCATTATACCGTTTTCGTAAACAAACCGAACATTCTCTGCCGCCCAGTAATTCATGGGAACATCGGGAAATATCCTTTCTATCGAATTGATGTCTCCCACTAAATTCGCTCCCGAGCCGGCATATATGTTTGACATGGCTGTTCCGCGTCCTCCGCCGCCCGAGCTGCCGCCTGAGGTATTGCCTTTATTGCCGTTATTGCCTTTGTTTCCTATGAGCTTTGCAATACCGTCATTAAACTGCTTTATAACCTGTTCGACCGACGTGTATTCATTGTTTTCAAACACCTTTGCAAGCTCAAACGAATCCACCTTGGTAAAATCGCCGGTGAAGTCGAGCTGAAAAATATCATTATAGCTTTGCAGTGCGGCAATGCTGCTTGTCCTTTCCGTGTTGCTCATGCAGGCAAGAGCACACGCAGCTCTGAAGGCGCTTTTAACGCCGTCTGCCGTCTTGGGCATATTCTGCGACACAAGCAGTTTAAACTTCTGTGCCGTCTGCTCCGGATATTTAACAAAATCTTCATTGGTTATGTCGCACTCAAGCTCGTCATAATAAGTTACATCCGCAACGATTTTACCGACCGGGCAATTCTGTATATCCGCTATGTCATATGCCGCAAGAAACGCGTCCTCTACCGAAAAGGTTGACGCAAAACCGCCCTTCTTCATACTCTGCATCAGCGACAGTACCGTCGCTTTATTTTTCTTCCACGCAGCGGCGTCCGTGTCTATATACCATGCGTCCGCCGCGCCGCTCATCAACGCAGTTTCAAAATCGGCTGCGGCGTTAAGCTCCGCCAGCTTTGCGGACGCGGCTGCATAGTCGCCGTCAGCCACGGTGCTATACATAAAGAGCCTGCATCTTCCGTCCGTTGCGGCGCTGTCGCTCTCTCCGGCTACCACTGCATAAACGCCGCTGTCCGCATTCTCCGGCATCAAAAATTCATATTCGGCGGAATCGTTCGACAAATCCTGCTCCCCAAGAAAAACCGGATTTGTCAGGCCTCCGTTTTTTGCCGCATCAAGTTCAGCCGCCGGAACAATATATACCGTACTTCCCTTGTCAAATCCCTTGAGATAGCCGATGTTCAGTGTTATCACAGCGTTTGCCGCCTCGGACAGCTTTGTTATACATACGCTGTCCGTATCTGCCGCAAAAGCGCCTGTTCCCGCCATTACCGCGGCAACAGAAAACGCGCAAATCCGTTTTAATATATTCATTAGCATTAAGCCCCCTTAACAACATATTTATTTCGTATATACCTGCACATCATCAATCGCAAGTCTGCCGTCAGTTCCCAATATTCTGATATATTTTCCGCTGAATTTACTCATATCGACAGTCTCGGTCATTTCGGAGTTTTTACCGCTTTTCACCTCTGTCCAGCCGTTTCCGTCCTCCGAAACCAGAATCCTATAGTTATACCTTTTTATACTTCCGCTGTGCCAATGCACAACAAGCGATTTAAGCGGTACATTTTTACCGAGAGTAACCGTCAGGTAATCGTCGTTGTCCTCCGCGCTCCAGAACGAATCATCTCTGCCGTCAAAAACGTGCGGCACAAGCTTTCCTTCAGCATCGCGGCAATCCTCAATAACCGTGCTCGGCTCCCACTTGTAATTAACCTTCGGCATTTCGATTTCCGTCATTTTTCCGAAATCCTGCCAGTTGTAATATGCAGGCTTGGGCTTAGGCACATAAACATTGGGCGATGTCATCGTGATGCTGTCGCCGTCAACCACAACATTGATAACATTCTGCGTTTCATCCTTTCCGAGAGTAAATGCAAGGGTTTGGGTCTTTTCTCCGACCGTAACCGTCACATCATATCTTCCGCGATGACCGCGGATAACCGCGCTGCCGTTTTCATCGGTTGTCACAGTCTCGTCCGTTTTCCATTCGTGGTTTACCAGCTTATCCCATTCATAGTAGGCAGGGTGTCGATTCTCGTCCTTGTCCCAGAACACGGAAAGGTCGGGAGTTTTGCCGTCGTAGTTATAAACCCATACTACAAACGTAGATAACGCAGGGTGGCTGTAGCACGCAATCAGAGTATCTCTTAAATACGGCGCTCTCAGCTCATACTCGGGAATTGCCGCGTCATATTCGGTTATGGCAACCTCGTCCGCAACCTGCGCCGCCATGTCTATGTTCACATACCACCACTGCGGATGCGACGCCGAGCCGACATGGCCCTGTATTCCGCAAATATCAATCGGCGCGCCGAGGTCCTTTAAATACTTTGTATATGCCACATGGTCGGGCAAAGCCGTTCCCTCAGGTGACGAGTTACCCGAAATTGTTTCAAGATGCACAAGCTTTGCGTTCGGGCGGATTGCCTTAACCATCTGATACATTCTTACGCCCTCGTCCCAGCCGACCGACTTGATTCCGTCATCGTGACGGGTCGCTATCTCGTTCATAACGTCAATCTCTATCGGATAATCGCCTATAAACGTGGATATAATATTGAACTGCTTTTCAAGCCTTGCGCGGACCTCATCTACCGATACGCTGTCAATATTCCAGTTTGCACTGCCAACCATCGGCAAAAGATAGTCGCCCCTGTTTTCAATTCCCGTTCCTGTTTCCCAGTATACGCAATGCGCTCTGACGTCTATGTCATTATCCATGCACCAGTTCACAAAGTCGGCATATCTCTTTGCCGTCCAGTTGTTTTGCTGAAACTCGCCCGCCTTTACCGTTCCGACCAAGGTGTTTACGCCAAGATCCTTAAAACGCTCAAACCACTTCTCTCCGTTAAATCCCGAATTGGTTTTGTAGAGGTGTCCGTTTTCAAATGTGCTGTTCCATACCATCGACCCCCAGTTAAATTCGCTCCTTGTCATTTTGGCATTAACGGTCGCGCCCTGTATCGGATTTCCGTCTTTGTCGGTTACGTTGACCGTCATATTGTTCTTGCGGTACTTCTCGATTCGTTTAACCGCCTCCTTGCGCCAAAGCGCGTCCTCCTCCATGCCCTTGTAGGTTGCGGGAATCTTCGGGACCTCCATTCCCTCCGGCAGACCCGAATATAGGTCGAGCTTAACGTCGGCTATCTGTATTTCCTGAAGCGAGAAATGCTGTCGGAAATTAAGCGACCAGTCGTCCATATCAGTTGCGGATATTGCCAGAAGTCTGAACTGCTGCCAGTCCGTTGACAGCTGCACTGTTTCCGAAATTGACTTTGTCCATGTTTTGTTCTGCTCCAGAGTAACATTAAGCTGAATCTTTCCGCCGTCGCTCTTTGCAAATATTCCTTTTGCCCAAAATGTTATAACAAAAACATCGTCCTTCTTTACCGGCGTCTTTTGCCAGTTTACAATTTGGGAAGCATAGTATGTTGCAGGCAGGCTTGTTGCCTCCCAGTCAATCGCCTTGTCAAAGCTCTGACCCTCAACATCTATATACTTCTCGCTGAAGCACTCCGGCATTTGTCTTGACGCGGTTTCAAAGTATTCAAGACCGCCCTTGATTATCTCGGTCTTATACGGTCCCGAAACCTTGTTAAACTTTTCAATCTCCGCCTGAAGGTCATATACCTCCGCCTCTTTAAGCCAAAGTCTGACGTTTGTTAAATCACTCCTGTCAATCTGAATATTATAAATATAACATATCATATCAAGAGGAACCATGATTTCTCTGCCCGACAAAAAGAACTTTTCATCAAGCTCAACCGTTATATTGTTTATCTCAAGCGTATCGCCGCCGACAGTGACAGTGAACATATCGTCGTTAAATGTTCCGTGCAGTACCTTTGTCAGCGCGTTGTAGTCATAGATCATGCCGAGCGCGTCAAAAAGAGGTTTCATCTGGCACATAATTTTACCGTTTTTAATCACCGTCGGCTTCTCAAAGCCGATTTCTTCACCGCCGAAATAAATGTGAATATCAGCCTGCTCCTCTGCCGAAACGTACGGAGTGAAAAACGATGCTGTCATTATCAGAGAAAGTAAAAAACTAAGCCATTTTTTCATCATCACACCCCCGGTCAGCCTACAAACTCCGCCGCCCTGCACAGCGATTTAACGCCCGTAAGGCTGTCCCACACGAACACTCGTATCACATTGCCCGCGTCCGCCTTTATTCCATCGAAATTAACCTTCTGTATTCCCGTAATATCCGTAATCTGCTGTGAGGACGCGGACTTAAGCCTTAAAACGCTCTTTTCGCCCGCATTCACCTTTTCCCATACCACAGCAGTCACAACCGCATTCATCACAGGCACGGAGCCCGCCTTTGAAAGAGTCACGCAAACATCATTGCTCGCCCCTACACTTCCGCACTCCGAGCCGTTAAGCGTTACCGAAAGAACATCGCAGCCGTCAGACGCCTTAAAGCTGTACTCATCGGCATATTCAAGTCCTGCCGCATTCTTAACATTTTTAATTTTTAACGTATATTCGCCGCCGGCTTTCACGCCGCCAAGCGTAATTTTAAGTTTCTTTCCGTCCGCGGAGATTCCCGCGATTTCCGCGCCGTTATCTATCGACAAGTCCGAAACGGACGGAACAGACGCAATATCAAGATTAAACACCGGCTCAAGCTCCGGTCTGCTCATCGGGAGCAGTCCGCGGCTGTCAAAGCCTTCTGTCCGTTCAATCTTCATAGGCATCGGCGCAACCGAAAGATACTTCATATTTGCCACGTCCGATTTGTTATAATCAATCAGCTCCGACTTAGGCTCCGCTCCGGCTGTCTTTGTCTCGGCGCTTTGCGCCATCTTCGCCTCGGCAGCGTCATAGACCGTCAGGTCCGTGCCGTCATTGAAGAGCTTTCCCAAATCCGTTCCCATTTTGACGGTTGTATATTCGCCGATTTCAACGCTGTGTCCGCCCGCATAAATAATATGCGCAATTTGTCCGCTTGACAGCTCACGAGTGTAGAGATTCGCATTTATCCTTTCCTTGATTGTGACGTTTCCGCTGTCAGACCATATCGCAGCCGAGTTTTCGCTTGTGCCGAGGTAATCCTTGCACGCAAACGCCTTGATACGACCCTCGCCGCATATGGTTATGTTGCCCTTGGCGCGAAGGTTTTTGTTTCTTCCGTTATTCTGTCCGCTAAGCGTCAGCGTCACGTCCTCGGGAATGCTGACAGTCAAATCGCCGTCCGAATATATGCACGAGCTTGCCATATCTGTTCTGTAGCTGTCCGATGCAACATTCAGCTCTGTGTCCTGTAAAATATACAGTGTTTTGGAGCCTGCGTCATACTCGGCATATGCGCCGCCCGCTCTCTCCGATGCAGCATAGCCTTCACCGCTTTTTACCAAATATTTAGCATCGCCGCTGAGAGCTATAGGCGCGTCGGCATTATTAAAAATTGTTATCTCATAGCCCGCCGCCGGCTCAAGTCTGACGTATCGGTCATTTTCCTGCTCGCCCTCATGAAAATTCTCATTGCCGTCGTTTCCCTTTGTTCTGTCCTGATCCGTTGCTGACGAATCAGGCGCATACTCGAACTCGGTCGCCCATTTTTTCTCATATGAATCCGGCACGTAGATTTCTCCGCTTTCGGTTTCATAAAGCTTTTTATTGTTTGCAAGGCTTGCGCTGTTGTTTCTTGCACGAAGATAAAGCGAGCCGCCGCTTAGGCTGATATCATTTGCCTTTATAAGCGTTGTATAATTGTGTTCAAGATGAAAATAACCTAAATTATATGTTGTTTCATAAACATCAATAACTCCACCGTTCAGCGTGACCGTGCCGCTTGCATAAACGCCGTACGACTGCAAGCCTCCGTTCTTTTTTCCCGCAGGGTTTGCCGTCACCCTGAGCATTCCCTTTTTCATGCCGTTGACCGTCAAATCGCCTTCTATATGTATGCCCTCCTGCCCAAAATCGCTCGGCGACTGACGACCAAGATACAGCAGATTGACATAGTTTCCAAGCTCAACGGTAAGACTTCCGTTTGCGTATATTCCATAGTATTTATCATTTGAAGCGTCGCCGTCGCCGTCCGCGTCGATTTGTTTAAGCGGCATACCGACCTCCCACGGGTTGTTTGTTATATCCCTTCCGGATTTAAATGTGAGCGTTCCCGACTGCGCGTCAAACTGCGCAAGGAGCGTCCACGTTCCATCGGAATCGGTATCCTGTGCGGAAGCCTTCACTGTTGTGCTTGCAGCGCCCGGCGCTTTGCCGATTAGCAGATACGGCGTGTCCGAATCAAGTCTTTCCCCGCTGTAGTATACCACGCTTGCCGCGTCTGCGCCTTCAGCACTGACAGGCATTGCCGAAATCGCCGTAACGGTCATGCAAATACATAAAAAAGCAGATATTATTTTTTTCATAACGTCCTCTCTTTCCTGTTATATCAAAAGAGTTTATCAATGGGCTGTAAAAGTTTACAGCCCATTGAATACGGAGGAAACACTCACAATGTGTCTTTCCCCTCCCTGTATATCAGCAATGTCACTCTGCCGCCGTTTCAGCCGCGTAATATGTTCTGACCTTTTTAAGAGGCTTAAGTCCGTCTGCCGCGTTCCAAACATAAAGTTTAACGCTTTCAGCGCCGCCCAAAGTAAGTATATGCTCTTTACCGTCAGCCGCTCCGCTGTATATCGCGGCAGATGTAAGAACGCCGTTTTCGTCGCACGCCTTTGCCAGAACGAAGATTTGTGGAGCTTCCTCTGCGTCCGCCGATGTCGGAATAAATTTAACAGTATTTGCAGCGTCGCTGACCGTTTCACCGTCATTCACGCTCACAGAGGATATTGCAACCGTTGTATCTGCGGTCGACACCTCCATGTATGTTGAGGCTTTCATCTTGTCGTAGGAATAATCGTAAAGCTTGTCACCGCTTCTGAGCGCACCTTTCCAATCATACGCATTTGCATTATCAATTTCTATATTACCCGTAAATGAATCCGCTGCTGCCGGAACAGAAATATCAGTTGTTCCCGCTATAAGTAAGCCTGCCGCAGAATTATCTGTCGGGGCTATGCTTTTTCTTAATTTAAGATTTGCACTTTCGCTTATAACAACCTGATTTGCGTACAAAACATTTGACTGGGGATATTTAGCACTTGACGCATTTGCACGCTCCTTTGCAATGAACAGCACCGCTGTTATATCGTCAAAAGTTAATTTACCTCCGCTGTAAATAACCGCCGTTGCAGAGCGGTCGTTTGCATTTTCCTTATCTTCAACCGCTTCGCCTTCTATTCGTCCCATCAGACTTCCGCCGCCTGTAATTGTCAAATTGCCGTCCGCGCGCACGCATGATGTTCTTGTATAAGGCCATTCATACTTCATTGCCGAATACATTTCAATACTTTTTCCATTTGTATTTATAACTAAATCGGAATCTGACCCAATCACATACCCGGCACCTTTTACATCATAGTAGAGTTTTGTGTCCTTTAAAAACTTAAGCTCTTTTGTCAGCGTGCCGTCAGAGTTTTTTGTTATATTATACTCGGCTGCCGCGTCTGTTGAATCCTCATTCGCTGTAATGCCTGTATTATCACTTCCGATATGCAGATACTTTTCATATCCGCCGAGCTCCTGACCCGCAACCTTGATTTTAAAGCCTTTTTCGTCTGCAAGAGTATATTTTACATAAAGCATATTTTCTTCTCGCGTTGATTTAAAATCGCTGCCGGCATTTATATCATTACCTTTATCTTTATTGTTGTTATCGTCATTACTTGTTCCTGATGTCAGTTCCAAATAATTGTCCCAATTTTGGCTATACGAATCCGGGACCGTTATTGCATCCGTATTATTTATTCCAATTTCGTGAAGTTTAAAATTGTCCTTATAACCGCTCGGATTTGCTAAAGCTCTTCCGCGCAGATACAGCGCGCCTCCGTTTAATTTCACATTGTTTGCCTTTATAAATGTAGTTTTATTCGTTGATAACTTATAACCTGCACCTGAATTTGCCCACACAGTCTCATATGCGTCAAGAATACCTCCGTTTAACGTAACAGTTCCGCTGACGTTAATTCCGTATGACTGCAATCCCCCATTTTCCTTTCCTGCCGGATTTGCCGACACTCTGAGCAGACCTTTTTTACCTCCGTTGACCGTCAAATCGCCCTCAACGTGTATACCTTCCTGTGCCGCATCTGTTGGACTATAACGTGAGTTGACAGAAAAGTACAACAAATTAACATTGTTCCCAAGCTCAATCGTAAGACTTCCGTTTGCGTATATTCCATAATACTTTTCATCCGCGGTATTCTCATCATTATTTGTATCAATTTTTACTAAAGGAAATCCAAGCGCCCATGAATTGGTCGTAACATCATTTCCCGATTTAAACGTAAATGTTCCCGTATCTGCGTCAAACTGTGCAAGAACAGACCACGATCCGTCAGAGTCGGCAGCCTGTGCAGAAGGCTTCAGCGTTGTTTTTGCAGCGCCCGGCGCCTTGCCGATGAGCAGATAGGGTGTTTCCGAATTAAGTTTTTGACCGCTGTAATATACCTCCGTTGCAGCTGTCGCTTCCGTGCCCGTTTCGCCGTCCGCCGCCGAAACCGTCATGCCCGTTGCAAGTACAGAGACGATCATGCAAGCGCTTAAAAGCGCCGATATTGCTTTTTTCATCATACTTACTTTTTTCATTATATTTACACTCCTTCTTTTTTTATTTGCGACAGTTGCCGCCTTATTTTAACCTTTTCTTTTTTTAAGCTCTTTTCGTTCGGATTATTAACCCTTAACCGCGCCGATTGTCATGCCCTGTATAAAATACTTTTGGAAGAAAGGATATGCCACAAGCACCGGTCCCGCCGCCACAAGACAAAGTGCCATACGCGCCCCTTCCTGCGGCATTTCTTCCATATCAATCGACATTCCCGTCTGCTGCGCCGCATCCATCACCTCTTTTATATTTGTCAGCATATTCTGCATTAAAAATGCAAGAGTATACTTCCTTCGGTCGGTTATATAAAGCATGGGTGCCGCCCAGTCATTCCATTTTCCGAGGGCAATGAACAGTGCAATCGTCATAATTCCCGGAATGGCAATCGGAAAGACAAGCCTGAAGAACACCCGCAGCTCCCCTGCGCCGTCCAGCTTTCCCGATTCTATGATAGACGTCGGAACAGAGGTTTCAAAAAACGATTTCAGCACCATAACATTCCATGCGCTTATTGCCCCCGGGATAATCAGCACGGCAAGAGTATTTGACATATGAAGTACATTTACCTTTATTAAATATGTCGCTGCAATTCCTCCGCCGAACAGCATGGTGAAATACGAGAAAAACGAAAACGCATTTCTGTATCTGAAATCCGGTCTTGAAATCACATACGAATACATTGACGTTACAAGTACGCCGAGAACCGTTCCCATAACCGTTACAAATATTGTAACGCCGTATGCCCTCATAATAACGCCCGTTGAGCCGAACACATATTTATATGCGTCAAGGCTCAGCTTCTTCGGAATCAGTCTGTACCCGTATTCATACAGCGTGCTTTCCTCCGTCAGCGATATGCTCAATGTCAGCAGCAGCGGAAAGATGCACGCCGCACAAAGCACAATAAAAAACATGTTAATGATTATGTCCACCGCTTTGTTATTTTTATTCATAATGCACCCCTCCTTAAAACAGTCCCGTGTCGCTGTCTATTGTTTTTGCAACCTTGTTTGCTCCTACCACCAGAACAAACCCCACTATCGACTGAACAAACGAGGCGGCTGACGCCATTCCCATTGAAAGCGAGCCTGAGTCTGTCACCAAATTATATACATATGTAGAAATTACATTTGTTGTTTCGTAAAGCGCCGGCTGATTCATCGGCAGCTGATAGAAAAGACCCATATCCATGTTAAGTATCGAGCCAACCTTCATAATGAGCATAATTACAAGCATCGGCTTTATGGACGGTATCGTTACATAAATTATTCTCTGCCACAAATTTGCGCCGTCTATTTCAGCCGCTTCGTACTGCTCCATGTCCACACCGGCTATTGCCGCGGTATAAATAACGCTTTCATATCCCCAGCCCTGCCAAAAGTGCGCAATAATAAGAATTGCGGGCCAGACGCTCGGCGTTTGATACCAGTTTACCTCTTCCAGTCCGAGCATCGGCATGACTGTGCGGTTCATAATGCCGTTTTCCAAACTTAAAAATCCGAAAAGCAGATATGCAACTATTACCCACGACAAAAAGTGCGGCATAATCATTATCGTCTGATAGACCTTTTTTGCCATTTTGCTTCTGATTAAATCAAGCGCTACCGCCAGCGCTACCGCCATAACCATTCCCACAAACAGGAACACCGCATTGTACGCAAGAGTGTTTATAACCGCATGGAGTAGATCCGATGACTTCAGCATAAACTTAAAGTTATCGAGTCCCGACCACGGCGACAGAAAAATGCTTTGACGGTAGTTTATTTTTTTAAATGCCAGAACCAGTCCAAACATAGGAAGATAGTTAAAAAGCAAATAGAGAATTACTCCGGGCGTAAGCATTAAAAACAGAGTTTTGTTTTTTCTGATTTCTTTCATCATGCCGCCCCTTAATGTTTTTGTTTTATACAAAGTTATGTCACCCTTCCCGTGCTTTCGTATTATTTTCTGTTCTTTAAAAACTCGGTATACTGCTCCTGCATTGCGTCTATCAGCTTCTGCAAGCCTGCGGAATCAAGCTCCTTATTCAGGCTGTCAAGCGTTGCCTTATAGTCAACCTCAACCGATCCGTCCGCACCGATTGAGCCGTATTTCTTGTTCACCTTTGAAATCTCCGCCATTGTCAGCTCAAGTCCTTCGGGATTAAAGCTGAACGAATTTGCCTCGCGCTTGATTGCGTTCTCGTTAAACTTTTTCAAATCTTCAAGTTTGTTGGGGTCGTCCTTGGTTGAAATGTAGTCAAGGAATACGTTTCCGATTGCCCATGTGTAACCGTACATACTGTAGGTTGTGTCTTCAAATATTCTTATTGTCTTATCGTCAACCTTTTCATAGTGCTTGCCCTCTATGCCGTGTACAACAAGGTTTTTGAGGTACGGGTCGGTGTTGAGCAGATTAAGGAAACGCGCACATCTTTCGGGATTCTTTGACGTTGAAGAAATCGCCATCATCGAGCCAAGACCCGGCAGCGACTTTTCTATAACCGGAGTTGCGCCTGCCTGAGCAATCTCGTACGGACAGCTCTTTGCCATTTCCGTTACCTTACCCGGCTTCAGCTCCGCAACATAGCAGAAGGTTTTTCCGCTGTTGAAACGTGCACTCAGGTCTGTCGCCGTTGCAACATCCTTTTTAACCAAGCCCTTTGTGTAGTATTCGCGCATAATTTTGTATACGTCCTCGCCGCTGTATTCGAGCTTTGCATCCTGATTGCGGACAATCTTTGTATCGTCGGCTCCCTCCGCATAGGATATTCCTATATTATAATCCTGTACGGGTCTTACAAAGTCGCCGTAGTTATACATATATCTCTGATAGCTTGACGATGCGTCCCAGTCAATCGGGTACTGTATACTCGGCTCTTTCGCCTTCAGCATTTCCGCAACAGGCAAAAAGTCCTGAAGATTTTTATATTTCGTCATATCTATACCGTATTTATCGGCAATATCCTTTCTGTAAATCCAGCCGTACTGTGCGGCAGACTCCTTATATGCCGGAATAGCATAGAGCTTTCCGTCAACCCTTGCGCTGTCAAGATAGTCAGCCGGCACGGTGGCCTTCACGTCCTTAAGATATGTATCCATATAATCGTCAAGCTGAACAAAAGCGCCGAGAGCGGCATTTGCCAGATAGTCGAGCGACCACGTCGCACAGAAGGCTATGTCAAAATACTCGCCCGAGGCAACCACGGTTGACATCTTTTGATTATACTGTCCCGTTTCCATTGCTGTCATTTTTACTGTAGCGTTAATCTTGCCTTTAAGGTAGTCATTGATTGCTTTTTCCACCGACGCAACATCGTCCTGCGGTTTGCCGAGCATATACCAGCGTATCTCATAGGTATCCTCCGGAACCGTGTTCGGATCCTCTGCTTTTGCCGTCTTTTTGCCGCTGCCGCAGGCGCACGCACTGACCGCCACTGCCGCACAAAGCAAAAAACCAATGACCCTCTTCATTTTTTTCATTTAATACATTCCTTTCCTGTGCCGACAAGCCGGCATTTATTAAAATTTTTATTATCTTCGTTTTGTTTTACGGATTTGCAACATATTTAAGCAGGCGTTCCGTTTCGGAATACGAAGCGTTGTTTTCCGCCGCCTCCGTCAGTCTTAATTCATTTTCATAAAAATTCACGGCGAACGGAAACGTACAAAATTTTTCACCATCAACATTTTCGATATATGTAATTCTGTCAGCCGTAAAAACATCGCCGTAGTTTTTTTTCATAATCGGCACGCCCGGCATTCCACTCATGATTTTTCTTTGGGAATCGTCGCTTAACAAATATTCTATCAGTTTAAGCGCCTTACCGTATAAACGGCTTTCATTATTGATTACGGCAACCTTTGTTCTGACCAGCGCGTTGTTTTCAAGCTTTATTTTCATGTTCACCGCAGCCTTCGGATAACCTTTTTGTATATCGTCAAGACGGCTCACCCACGCTCTGAGCTTTCCCGCGTTTCCGTCTATAAATTCGCCCACAGCCTTGCATTTGGGTGCTTCCGCATATGCCCTGTGAGCCTCGCTCAGCGAAAGTCCGCTGTCGATTCCGCTCCTGATATGAGCAGCCATATCGGACGCGTCCTTTTCAAGATACACCGTTTCGCCGCTGCTCCCATATTTCTCAAAGCTCGCCATCGCATCGGCGTATATCGGAATCCCGTATATTTTATCCTTAAATGTCATCGCCCGCCTTGCCGCCGGAATAAAAACCTCGTCATTTATATCCGTTATTTCCGAAACAAGTCCCTCATCGGCAAAGGTGCTGAGCCATGTGTCGTCTATGATTAAAACATCGGCGCTGAATTTCTTGTCAAGCAGCATCGAAACGCAAAGGCGATAGACCTCCTCGTCCGTTCCGCCGATATTTATAAACTTAATTTCCGTATCATCATTCACGTTTTCATGTTCCGATATGAGCGACGCAATTACAGACTTGCCGTCCGACGGAACAACCGCAACAATCTCGCTGTCCGTCTCGGCTTTGTTTTCTGTTTCGGCTTTATGTCCGCAGCCGGCAGCTATTGCCGCCGCAAGCAAAGCCGCTGCAACCGCTGACGTCAGAATCCGCCAAATTGTTTTTTGTGACATATTCTCACCGTCCGGGATATAGTATACATATTTTATACTAAAATCTTACACCAACGCCGCAGTTAGTGTCAACCGTAAAAACTTTTGATAATTGTGCTTTTTTTCTGACTTTTCAGAATTTACTTTTCTTTTAAAAATTTTGTGTTATACTATAATTAAGAGATCACAAATTCAGCTGCCGTGTCATGCGGCTGTCTGCCGCGGAGGGAGTCTATGCTTTTAAAAAAACTTCAGAAACAGTCGCTCACCGGTCAGTTTTTAACCTTGTACCTTGTTACAACCGTTTTGGTTATGGTTGCTTTCATTGCAATAACATACATAAATTCCAATTATACAATGATGGAAATAGGAACGCAGAACACACAGAGTATCACCGACTCGTCCGCCATTCATCTTTCGGCAATGGTTGACGATATTGAATATCAGTTCTTTCTTATGCAGAACAACAACGAGCTTCAGTATCTTTTGTCCGACAGCTGCACCTATTCCGCCGAGGAACAGGTAGATAAAATCACAAACATTTTATCCATTTATGATGTGTTTCGGCGCAAGGTCGAAAAATTTGAAATATACTCGCTCACCAAGGACTATTATCCGTCGGTCGCAAGCTCGGGCAAGAATGTCTTTAAGAGCAGCGAGCTTTTAAACGACGTGTGGTTTAAGGAGATGCTTGCAAGCAACTACAAGCCCGTGTTTCACACCGATGACATTAACAGCACTCCGTACATAACCGCTTCACGGCTGATAGCCGACACACGCACAAGAGAGCCGATTGCCATTGCAAAGGCATATATCAATGCTAATATGTTCTACTCGCTTATAAAGGATATTCGGCTTATGCAGAACGGAAAAATGTTTATTACAACAAACACCCATATTATTAACCCGTTTCAGGACAAAGCAATAGATTCGTTTGCGAATAATACCGATATATACAACAAAATCATTCCGAATCAGATTCAAAGCTCGGTTATACATATGCCCGATTCGGAATACCGCATTTTCTGTTATCCGATACAAAATACCGGATTATACCTTATCGCGTTTGTTGCGACAAGCGAGTTTGATATGCTGGGACGTTCGATGCTGATTTCCACGCTGACAGCCTCCCTTCTTTTAATGCTGTTCGTGTTTTTGATACAGTATTTTATATCCCTGTCATTTATAAAACCGATAAAAATGCTGTCGAACGATATGTCGCGGTTTGACGATGAAAACTCGATTATTCCCGTTGTACCGCCGGGGGACACCGCTGTTGAAATCACCTCGCTCTATCACTCATACGAAAAAATGTGCGAAACCATAAAGGAGCTGCTTGATAACATTAAGAATCAGTCAAGGCTTCAGCGCGAAACCGAGTTCCGCGTGCTTCAGACTCAGATTAAACCGCACTTTTTATATAACACGCTCGGCTCCATTTCCGCTCTTGCGGACGAAATAAACGCCGAAGAAATCAAGCGCCTTGCCGCATCTCTTTCCACATACTTCAGAACCTCGCTGAATAACGGAAAGGAGCTTATAACGGTACGTCAGGAGCTTGAACAGGCAATGAGCTATGCCGAAATTCAAAAAATACGCTATCCCGACAGGTTTGAGCTTAAAATGGATATAAATGAAAACATCCTTGATTATCAGATATGCAAGCTGGTCCTTCAGCCGCTTATAGAAAACTGTATCACTCATGCGTTTAACGGAATGACAAGGCTCGGAATCATAACGGTCAAGGGCGATTTTGACGGCGATGACATTATTCTTTCGGTAAGCGATAACGGCTACGGCTTAAACTATGTTTCGGTTGACGCTCTCAATTCCTACGCAAATGCCGTGGTTGACAACGAGCACTTTTCGACAATGAATCACTTTGGGATATATAACATTTCCCAACGAATACGGTTATACTACGGAGTGGATTACGGTCTTGAATACTCGGAAAACGAGGAGGGCGGAATTACCGCCACGATTCATCTGCCGAAAAAAAGCACATTAAATTTTTAAAAACCGGAGGGAACATAATTGAACGCAAAAATACTTATTATAGAAGATGAATTTCTGATACGCAATCAGCTTTCGCAGATTGACTGGAGCCAGACCGGCGCCGCGCTTTCGGGTGCATTCCCCGATACGCGGTCGGCATGGGACTTTGTTAAGCATAACCACCCCGATATACTTATAACGGATATACAGCTCGGAGACGAAAACGGTCTTGAATTTGCCCAAAAACTTAAATCACATCTGCCCAAGCTCAAAATAATCGTGCTGACCGCCCATAACATTGTCGAATATACAAAAAGCGCCATAGACGTTGGCGTAATGGCATACCTGCTTAAACCGATTGACAAGGAACAGCTTATAAGCACGGTCAAATCCGCAGCCGAAGCGGTTGAAAAGGATTGTCAGAACACCATAATGAGCAGCATTGCAAACTCGTTTAAGGAGAACAAGCACCTGCTTAAAAGCTACTTTCTTTCTGCCTGCTCAAGCAAGCGCCACAGCATGGAGATGAATGCTTTGTTCGATCTGCCCGACACTGCCGGACTCTGCTCTGCAATTATAGTTAAATTCTATGAAAGCGGTAATGTTTTTTCCGATTTTCTCAATATAAAGGAGCTACTCACATCAAGCGCGGACTATTATCTGCTGCCGTTTTACGAGCCTGAGCTGTTTACGTTTTTTGTCAAGTTCAAATTCTCGCAGAGTACCGAGGCGGCGCTCAGTCAATGTATAGAAATTGCAAACACGATAAAAAAGTTTCTTGACTTTAACTACAGTGAATCCGAAATGTCGTACTCTATAGGACTTGGTGAAATTGTCAGCTCCGCGGCAGGCTTTAACCTCTCCTGCAAAAGCGCTTTAAACTGCCTTGAACACAGCTTTTATATGGGCAGAAATCAGATTATCTACTGTCAGGACGTTGAGCCGTCTACCGATATTATAAGCTATAAGGATTCAATCGACAGCTGCATATCATGTATCAGAATCGGGAATAAGGACGGAGCGATGAGCCAGATTGACATACTGTTTGAGAATTTTAAGGAAAACACCGTTAAGATTGAGATTGTCCAGAGAATCTGTCTTGAATTTATAGTAACGATTTCCACCGCGCTTATTCAGATTGGTCAGAATCCAAACTATCTTTTCAATAAATTTGACATATGGGCATATCTTAAAAGATTCAACACCCTTGATTCTCTGAAGGCGCTTATTCAAAAGCTGGTTGCCGCCTCCATTGCGCAGATTAACGATATTCGCTCCACAAAAACCTCAAAACTGATATTTGACATAACCGAAT
This sequence comes from uncultured Eubacteriales bacterium, assembly GCA_900552305.1. Lineage (GTDB taxonomy): Bacteria > Bacillota > Clostridia > Monoglobales > Monoglobaceae > UMGS1494. The sequence continues at coordinate 11,236 of URZD01000001.1, read as the reverse complement.
ATCTTGACAAAAACTATATGCAGCCGTTGACTCTGGAGGATGTTGCCAAAAGGTTTTATATATCGACCTGTTATTTAAGCACAATATTCAAGCAAAAAACCAATATGAATTTTAAGGAATACCTCTCGATGCTTAAATTCAATAAGGCAAAGGAGCTGCTTTCGGAAACAAACGAGTCCATACAGGAGATTGCACTGAAGCTCGGCTACAGCTCTTCGTCATATTTCAGCAAGGCGTTTCATCACGAAACGGGATATGTCCCCAGCGAATATCGGCTGAAGTTTAAAAAGCAATAACCGCTACGGGGCGGCCGCCGTGACCGCCCGCCGTTCCTACATTGTATAATACTGTTTTAAGTATTTTTGGGGCGATATTCCCTCCGCTTTTTTAAAGCATCTGCTGAAATATGCGCTGTCACAAAACCCGAGCATTTCCGAAATCTCCTCCATTGTATAGTTTCCCGTAATCAGGAGCTTTTTTGCTTTGGAAATTCTAAGCTCGTTTTTATATTCAGATATTGTTTTTCCGTATGTATTCTTAAAAACACGCTGAAGCGTCGAAACGCTGACAGAGCATTTTTCCGCCAGCTCCGTTTCCTTCAGGTTCAGTCCCTCATCGGAGTCAACCGCCTGCTTTATTTCGGCAAACAGGGTGTTGCTTAAATCACAGTTTAATATTTCATCAAAAATGCTGTAAAGCATGGCTTTTACCATGCAACCTCTGTTATTCATGTAGTCATAGCTTAAAATTTCAAAAAATTTGTTTTTTAAATATTTTCTGTTTTTCAAAGCGATGATTTCCTCGTCCGTGCTTTCAAAAAAATCGCATTCTCCGCCGGGTCCCTCGCATGAAAAGTTTATCAGAATATCATGCGTTGAGCCGTCCTCAAACAATGCCCGATAGCGGGTGTTCTTTTTCAGAATTATTACATCTCCGGGCGCTGCCGTAACCTCTTTTGTTTTTGTTATATACTTAACCGCTCCGAAAACAATAAAACAAATCCCGAAGCACGGTCGGCTTTTTGTTTCATACGAAAAAAGCTGCCCTTTTTTCCATGTTTGATTTAAAACGCCGATGTCATAAAAATTCAATCTTTCAATGCCGCCGCAGTTCATTTCATCACCCCGTATCAGTATACAAAAATTTATCTCCGCCGTCAATAGCGTTTGACGTAAAAATACAAAAAAATGCGTTATTTATATATTGAATGTGCCGTAATAATCCCATATAATTAAAAACATAAAAGTATTCTGGGAAAGGACTGTTTTTATGAAAACACATTTTTACCAAACCAACGAAAACCATATGATTACAGAAAAACGGCTTTTTAACAATGTTCAGAAAAACGACTGGATTTCCACTGTTACGGTGGACAAAACTCCCGTAAACAATAACTTCAGCGGCTTCGGAGTGGCAATCACAGGAGGCTCGTGCTACGAATTATCAATTATGCCGCCCGCTCAAAGGGACGCATTTTTGTCAGACATTTACGGCAAGGACGGTCTTAATCTTTCGGTTGCAAGGCTTTCAATCGGGTCAAGCGACTATTCAACCTCTGTATATTCATACTGCGATACACCGGGTGATACCGAGCTTAAAACCTTCTCAATCGACATTGACAAAGAGTTTATAGTCCCCATGATTAAAGAGGCAATCGCGCATAACCCGGAGCTTAAATTTCTTGGCTCCCCGTGGAGTCCTCCAGGCTGGATGAAAACCGGCGGTCTTTTATCGTGCGGCTATATGCGCGAGCAGTATCTTGACTGCTATGCCGACTACTTTGTTAAATACATAAAGGCATACGGCGAGGAAGGCATCAAAATCAGCGCGGTAACGCCTCAGAACGAGCCGGAGTCGCACCAGACAGGCACATCTGTTGCGTGCATCTGGTCGCCCGACACAGAGGCAAAGTTTATGATTAAACTTAAGAAAAAACTGAAGGAAAACGGTCTTGACACAGAAATATGGATGTATGACCACTGCTTCATCGGCTGGCCCAGAATTGTGTGGACTCTTAACGAATATCCCGAGCTTGCCGACTGCGTGGACAGCGTTGCGCTTCACTATTACGAGGGCGGCGTTGAGCTTGTCGACAACATAAAGGCGGCGCACCCGAATATGAAGTGGAACTTCACCGAAGGCGGTCCGCGCCTTAATGACAAATATGACACCGATTGGATTAAATGGTCTATCATTATGACACGTTCACTTGCTCACGGCTGCGGAAGCTTCTTCGGCTGGAATCTTCTTCTTGATGAGGACGGCGGTCCGAACATCGGTCCGTTCCCCTGCGGAGGTCTTGCAACACTTAACTCGCAGACGGGCGAGTTGTCATACAGCGGTCAGTATCATGCCTTCAAGCATTTTTCAAAGTACATTCAGCGCGGCGCTAAAATCTATTCGGCAAAGCTGAGCGAAGATTATTCGTGCCTCATAGGCTACCCGTGGGGAACGCGGATTCCCGTTGACACGGTTGTTGCCGACAATCCTGACGGAAGTCACGTTGTTGTTATGGTAAACGCGACAGAATTCAAGCGTCAGGCACAATACTACTACAATAACAAATGGTGGTATGCGGAGCTTCTGCCGAAATCAATCTCAACAATGGTATTTGAGCCGTAAAATCTTTTTATGATACTAATCGGGACTGTAGGTCATACAGTCCCGATTTTGTTTTTTTTTCTGTGAATTACATTTCCGCAATCGGCATAATTAACACCGCAGCCATGATTTATCCCTGTAACAGCCTTGCTCCGACACGGCTTTCAGTACATAACAGATGCAGTTTTTTGAGTTTTATATAGGAGGAGTTGTAGAAGAACTTTTCTGAAAACAGTATAAAAATCAGTGTTAGAAGCATCTTTCAAGCACAAATAAGTGGTGCCATAGAGCCCGCACGTTAAAAATTGTTTTAACGCCCGTTAATTGTGTGATGCTTCAGTCAATGTTTTTCCTCCCTACAATTTTTTTGAGGAGGTTTTTATCTTGAATGTTGTTTATCCTGTCTGCTGCGGTGTTGATGTTCACAAATCTTTCTTCATCGCAACTATTATCACTACCATTTCGGATATTCAACCAAATTATTCCCGCAAACGTTTTTCAACCTTTAACAATGATATTGTTCGTTTTGCCGATTGGCTTAGCTTAAGAGTCCGCTGTCGGGCGAATTATAGAAGGTTAATGTCTGAACATCGCTTTTATCAATCTTTACCGTTCGTGACAGAGTATCCAGCACATAGCCATCCGGTGCTTTCACCTCTGTTACGGCATATGAGCCTTGCGGCAGCTTGTCGAGTTTAATCTCGCCGTTTTTATCGGTTGTGTATTCTTTTACAAAGCTGCCGTCAATCTTCTCTATTCTGAACACTGCACCTGCAAGCGGTTTTTTCGTTTCTGCGTCAATCTTTGTAATACCGATACCCGGCTTTGTCTTATTAAAGAATATGAGCCTTGCGGTTTTGCCGTTTACAACCTCGATTGTCTGCGGACAGCCCTGCATGATATGTGACGAATCCGTTTTTATTTCCTTAACCGTATAAATTCCTGCCTCAATATCGGTAATCTCAATCAGTCCGTCTGCATTCGTCTTGTATTCGCCAATCAGCTTTGTGTCCTTATACACCGCAAAGGTTGTCCTTTTCATCGGCTTTAAGGTTTCTGCGTCCAGCTTTTCAATAATCAGTCCCGGCTTTCTTTCATTTGTAACAACAAGGACAGGATCATCCTCTGTTGCCGGGTTATACGGGTCAATGTGAATACCATGCCTTGTTTTATCCAAAACATAACCTTTCGGCGCTGCTGTTTCTTCAAGCTCATAATATCCTTCCGAAAGTCCCGATATTCTTGCATAGCCTGCATTATCGGTTACAACATCAGTAATCTTCTTCCCGTCCTTATACACTGCAAAAGCAGCGTCCTCCAGCGGTTCAAGCGTATCCTTATCCATTTTTATAAGGACAAGAGAGGGTGTACGGGTATTCTTAAATGTAACCGTTACATCTGATGTACCTTTCCATTCAAAAGTCTGTACCTCTTTATCCTTTTCGTACCTTTCGGGAGCTTTTAACTCATATATTTTATATGACCCGAACGGCAGCTCCGCGCCCTTAAACTCGATATATCCGCTGTGTCCGGTTGTAACATCCGTCTTATATCCTCCGTCCGTCTGTTCAATTCTGAATGTGGCACCGATAAGCGGACTTCCGTTTTGTGCGTCAATCTTTCTTATTCTCAAATGCTGCTCGCTGTAGTTCTTCACATTAACAGTCTGCGTCTGATTTGCCGGAACGCTTACGGTAACATCATCTGCTTTTATATATCCCAAAGGTGTCTGTGTTTCCGAGAGCGTATACTGCACATCGGGATTCAGCTTTTCCCATATAATCCGCCCCTGACTGTTGCTTGTCCCTTCAAAAACGCTGCCGTCCGCACCGGTTAATCTGAATATAGCTCCGGGCAATGGTTGTCCCATTCCGTCCGTCTTGTTTACGATTAAACGGCCGTATGGAGATATTGTCTTTTTCCATTTCAGCTCACCCGAGCAGGACATTCCCGTATAAGTCGGGTCGGCAATAACATAGCTCTGCTCCTTGTCATCCGTATTATTTGCAAGATAAATGTTATACTGCGTTGCAGTGGTGGTTGCGTTGATGATTATATCCCCTTCCGGCGGTGTGTTTCTGACCGGGATACAGATTTTGAAATCCCCTGCATATTCCTCTCCGTTTTCATTCATGGAGGTTTCTCTGTATTTAGTCGGTACTTTCCAAAGAGTTTTTCCCTCCCAGATAACCGTTTGCAGCGGAACGTTATCAAGCCCCGCAAAGATTGTCCCCTCCGGGGCAGTATCTGTCCACAGCTCTATAAAGTAATCGTGTTTGAAGGTTGATGTGGCAGATGCAACAACAAACTGGCGTGTGTAGTATTCGGCTCCGTTTATGGTTTCTTTCTTTATTCCTGCCATTCCTTCTTTTTCTGCGCCGCTTAATCCATCCCGATGCTCAATATCTAATATTTTTTGAGAATCGTTATCGGCAAGCCTTATACCCATTCCCGTATTCAGCATTCTGTCCCAGAATGACGCATTGTATAGGATAATCCAAAGAGCCTCATAAGTACGGATTTTTTGAATATCATCCGTCGGTTTTGCAAGGGTGGCACGACCTTCCGTAAAATCCGTACCCTCTACCGCTATCTGTCCGAGCGCAGCCCACACTGCTATCTGTGTAGCGCTTGCATATTCAGCCTTTGTCAGTCCTGCCAATATCGGGTGGTCTGCAAGGTTTATCCTCAAAAACTCCTCAAGACTTCTCTGCGGATAACCTCCCGCAAACGCGCCGACTGTTTTAGGACTTGCCGTATACTTTCCGGCAATAGTCAGCTTTTTATTTGCAGCCGGATTTTTAAGTCCCCAGTTAATGCAGTATGCCGGTCCCGTGATACCTGTATCCGTTGTGTATATCCACGAATATCCGTTTAATTTATTCCCGGCAGTTGTCTGCATAATTGAAAACTTTTCATCCATTTTTATTGTAACGGTTTTGGATTTGCCGTCACTTATTGTTTCCGTCAATGCACTCACATCTGCCGCAAACAATGAAAAAAGCATTGTCATTAAAAGCAGTATTGACAATGCCCGTTTTCCCATATTTCGTTTTAACATATTAAATTTCTCCCTTCATTTTAAGGCAAACAAAAAAGCAGACCTTTTTCTGTCTGCTTCAGTGTTTTATTTTGGTTTTACTTTGTGCTTCCCGGCACAAGCAATTCTTTGGCAAAATTTGTTTTAGCTTTGTTCGGGTCTGTTCTCTGATAGCTTGTTTGCAGCAGCATTTCATCTATCCTTGCAACATCATAATAGCTTATGTCGGCAGTATACCATATCCCGTCAACATATACCTCGTTCCACGCGTGTTCTCTGTCATCAATATTGACACACGGGATATCGACTCTGCTGCACAAATATACAAATGCACTTGAATAGTCACCGCAAACACCGTTTACCGGTTCTGTTGATGTAAACATTTCATAAAATCCAACCGAGCCGGTATCGTTATATACTATTCTGTCGCTTACATAATCGGCTATTTTCTTTACCTTTTCCCTATCGGACAAATTTTTAATGCTGTTTATAAATCCATCCGTTGCCCTATTAGCCGATTCAAAAAACTCATGCACCTGCACCTTGCAAATTGTATATCCCGGATACTCATAAATGTTCTTTATATACGGCTCAAACCCGAATGTATAATTGTAGTAGCCGAATAAATCCCCGGCTATTGTGTTAAACACTTTACGAGTTTTCCCCTGACTTGTTTTATCTATGAAATGTGCATAACGATAATTCGGATTATATCCATCCTCGTTCGTTCCCTTCACAATCTCATCTCTGTCAACAATGGTCTGACGGAATGCGTTATATGCCTCTCTTGTGTAGACATCATCAAATATTGCCGGATTTGCCTGCTGCGAAAAATCCTCTCTTGCATATGCAGTTCCGTCAATCTTCTCGGATTGCTGAAGCCGTTCAGGCTCTGTCTGTGGATTCGGTATGGCTGTGTCCGAATCATTCATAATAACGCTATCAGTCTGTTCGTCATACTCAATATTTACACCGAATATCTTTGCCGCATCTCTCAGTCGCACATAATTATATCCGTTGATATTATATGCTCCCAATTCGATTTTCTCATTATTCCAAAAGAAAATCTGAGATGTCAGCCTCGCTAAAACATCTGCATTTGCCAAAGCTGCCGTACCCGAAAATATTAAACCTCCGCAAAGCAAGCCGAGTACAAAGGATTTTATATTTTTCATATCTGTTTCCTCCTATGATTTTCAAGTGTTTTGTAAATATGAGTATTTTTAAAGGCTTTTAGTCTGTTTCATAGCCCTGCACGCACCAGCGATACTTATCCGCCTGATTTTTCACACAGGTTATGAGCGTAATAATGTTATCACCCGTTCCCTGCAAATTAGAGGTATCATTTACGGAGATTTTCTCAACATTAAAAACCCTATATGTTCTCGTACCTTTCTTTGTTGTCAGCTTAATTGTATCTCCGTAATTGAGGTTATGAATTTCTCCGAAATAATCGTTTGTACCTCTGTTATGTGCCGCCAGACAAACATTTCCGTTCCATATAGATGTGTCCTTAAAATGTCCTGCACCCTTTTTCAAAACCGCGTTTGTCGTGCCCTCATAAATCTTTACCGAAAGATTAAGCTCCGGTATTTTAAGCGTTCCGAGGTGTCCGCCCGAATAATACATACTGTTTGTTACCTTGGTAAAGGCTTCCTCCTCGTAATAATACTTATCGTCATTTTTTACTGTCCCCGGAATATATATACTGTTTCCCGTAGATGTGGTCACATTTCCCGGAATTGACGGATTGCCGCTTATATTACTCGATACCGTAACCGTAGGCTGCTCACTTGATGCCGTAATGTTTCCGACAATCTTAGTACCGCTTTGTGTATCTGTATATACAGATGCAAGGTTTGGTGTAAGCGGCTCTCCGCTGCCTCTTAAATTGCTTGTCGGGCTTCCGAATGTCGGAGGAATAAGGCTGCTGTTTTTGCTCTTATCAATTTCAGCCTTATTCACATTATCAGCCGCATAAACCGTTGTAACCGATGTCGGCTTTCCGAATATACCCGCGTTCGGCGCGTCTACTGTATAATCCGCAGCAAATACAGATGTACTCGCAAGTATTATAGCCATTCCCGCACAAATAACTTTCTTTAACATCAATATCCCTTCTTTCTTTTTCTGACTAATCTGTAACCGCCGTAACCGATACCGCCTAAACCGACGAGTCCCAAAAGATATGCCCACCAATATGAAAGCACACTCTTTTTCTCTTTAGGCACTTCAGTAAATACCGCCGTATATGTTACGGTATCGCACACAGTCTTTTTTATTTCGCCTTTGTATTCAGCCGTTGCCGTATATCCCTTTGTATAGGTTTTAGTGCCTGTGCCGGAATATGTAGCATTGGCCGTATACCTTACCGCAAGCTCCTGTCCGTCAATATTATCGCTTGCCGCTGATTGCCAGCTTATATTTGTTAAATTCAGCGTTGCACCGTCTTTGTTTATGCTTTTGGGAACAAGCGATGTATCGGCATCAACCAAATTAGGATATGAACGGCTTTCTGTTACGGTATAGCTCTGCTTTCCCGTTCCGTTCGGCACAACATTAAGCGTGGTATAGTCAAATTCAAGTGTGCCGGAATATCCGTCCTCGGTTGACACCTCGATTGCAGGCTTGAATTTTGATATGACCGACTGCGTGTTTGAGATGTTTGTATAAACACTGACCTTTTCAGTATGTTCTTTTACATCCTCTGCCGTGTTGTCCTGCTTTTTCAATTCAACAAAAGCGTATTCAACCTCATTTTCCGTAAAATTTTCAGTTGGAATTAAGCTCCCGTCATCAGTATTCTGCAGAACGTAAACCTTCTCTACAGTTTGCAAATTCCCCATTTGTCCACGTATTATTTCGTTGGGCTGCGGTATGTCTGTTGCGAAAGCATTTCCTGCCATACACAGCAATGTCATAACACAAGCTGCCGCCTTTTTAATACTTAACATCTGCATTTCTTCAACTCCTTCTTTCTTTGACCTTATTTATATACAATACTTATTTTACGATTTCAACCACCGCCCTTCCCGAGAAACAACTCCTCGATATGACGGAGCATTGATTTGTCATTTCTGCCGTATATATTTATCCTTGAACGACCGAGCCGCAGCTTGTCCGGAACTCTGTCAAGCAAAAACACATATGAATTATCTATGCTTCGCCTCCACTGTCTGTCGTTCAAAAGATATTTAACCTTGCCTATGTGCCAGCTGTCAGCAAAACACATACATATTTTCAAATCGCACGACTTGAAAAGTTCAACATTTGTCTCACTGTAATTCTCATTCTCAGACAATAGCTTTCCTTTTGCCGAAATATTAAACGGTGTGCCAAAATCATATATAACCACCCGGCTTGACCTTCGAAGTCTTGCAATATCAATATTTGAATGGACTATGTAAGTCACCTTTCTGCCTTTGGCAAACCGCAGACTTCCCGTGCCCGAAAAATCAACCGCTTTTACCGGGCATTCCTCTGCAAGAGCGATATATCCCGCAATGTTTATAACCATATTTGTTACGCCGCAGCCGTGCGTCAAACCCATAACGCCTATTGTTATACATTTCGGCTTGGGCGAAAGGGGTTTTACAGCCTCCCCCTCCGCCGCATCATATACATTCACTTCATAATCGTATATATATCCCTTTTTAATAACATCAGCAAAATAGTTTACATCAATGCTCTGTCCCTCATATATAATCTCATATATTCCGAGCGCTTTGTACTCCGCTATCTGCTCCTCTATATATTCATTTCGGTACCCCGGAAACACAATAACGATTCTGATATTCGGCTCCGTTACGCACACCTCCTCAAAAAACCTTTTCTTATCTATACTTTCTAAATTGCGGTCAGCGATAACCAGTACATCTATATTTGTATCTATGGAGTCGAACTTCATCAGAAAATTCTGCACATCATCAAATTCATCCTCAACAATTCTTATTCCGTTCCCGGCACAAACCGCAGACAAGTCATTTCGGGCATTGTTGTTTTCAAGCCACGTTACAATGTTAATCACTCAGAATCAGCTCCTTTCTGTGTTTCTCCATAACCGCGCCCTCGCTGTCGGTTATTCTGTCAAGGATTTTCAGTGCAGCAGCAAGTGCAAACTTGGTATCTTTGAGCGTCTTTTTATAAAAGGCATAAAGCAGAGTTATATCTCCGTTATGCTCGTAAAAAATAACCCGCACCATTTTCCCGACCGCCATTATTCTCACCTCAAAAAGTCTGCTGAACTTACCTCCCGAAAAATGCTTTACATACGGTTCTCCGAGACAGTTTTTATCATCCCTGACATATTCAATACAAAATATGAATTTGTTCTTTATCTTCGCGTCTGCTTTCTTCAAAAAGCTGTTTACAGGACTCTCTTTCCCGTCATAGTATGTATAAATCTTTCTCACACAGCCGCCTCCTTTCGATGTTTCTTTGACCATTGCCTTATCAGCTCAAATACAATATTCTCTATTTGTTCCTTTGAGTATTCCTCGGGAAAATATTCTCTTATTTGTTTATTCTTAATTGTGATATTAACCTTTTCGGTTTTCTTCTCATATATCACAGACAAAATTTTATCTTCATCAATCTGTCCATTTTTTGCAAGCAGCTTTATTTTTGTTGCCTGTCCCATTGACAGCATTATTTCATCGTATTCCAAAATCTCTGCTATATATGCCTGCGCCCTGCTGCCAAGATATGACAGCTCCACTCCGACCGTAAACGGCATTTTTTTGTTATCTACCATTTCCAAGAGCTTATCAATGAGATATGTTAATCTGATATACCTCTGTATCTGATTTCTGCTTTCACCAATCTGCTCGGCAAGCTGTGCATCCGAACGTAACTTTGTCCCATTTTGGGACAAGGTTAAATCCGTGCGTTTACCCTGTCTTTTCATTGCATCAAGCTTCAGCTTGTATGCAAATGCCTTTTCACTCGGAAGAATATTCTCCCTTTGCAGGTTTGAATCAACAAGCAATATTGCCGCCTCATCATCATTAAGTTCCATTATCTGTGCCGGAAACTTATGTATTTTTGCAACCTTTCCGGCAGCAACCCGCCTGTGACCGGAGATAATCTCAAACTGCTCATTATCAAGTCTGCGGACAATAATCGGTGTTAAAATACCGTTTTCCTTAATGCTTTCAATGAGTTCCTCCATACTTTTATCAAAAACCACTCTGTATGGCTGCTCCTCAAACGGTTTTAGTTTTGATTGATGAATCATCGTAATCTCATCCGCCTTCCTTGTTTCAAACTGTTTTCCCTTCATAATAAATCACTCCTAACCTTTATATACTTTTGCAGAGTTTATATCTGCAAAAAGCAAAAGAGACCCATCGTTCCGTTTGGAACAATGAATCTCTCAACATTTTGTAGGTTTAAGTGTTTGTTTTGTATTTGTATAAGTTGTTTGAAAAAGAAAAAAGTCCTTGAAACATTACATTTCAAGGACGTGGCTCCTCGTGCCGGGCTCGAACCAGCGACATCATGATTAACAGTCATGCGCTCTACCGACTGAGCTAACGAGGAATATCTAACAGGACATGAAGTCCTGTTAAGTTCCGGCAACGTCTTAATTTCCCG